>CAZPFI010000019.1:0-22281 GCA_964585795.1 uncultured Muribaculaceae bacterium
AAGCCCTTTTGGCGGAGGAGCTTCAAAAACACAGGGAATACTCAGTTTTGTGCAAACAATTGATAAAGCCGCAACAGACCCTGCAATTAAATTTATCTATATGAATGTTACTGAGCTTAACGCCGGTATAAGTCATATTGAGGAGATAAGAGCTTCACTTACAAGGTTTCGTGAAAGCGGAAAACCTGTTATCGCATACGCCGACAACTTTTCGCAGGCAGGATACTATCTTGCAACTGCAGCAGATAAGATTTATATTAATCCCGGCGGAATGTTGCCTCTGACAGGCCTCACTGTAAATGTTTTATTTTTAAAAGATCTGCTCGATAAAGCGGGTATTGAGGTACAACTTATAAGACACGGGAAATTTAAAGCGGCTGCAGAACAGTTTATCAGTAACAGGATGAGTGACGAAAACCGGGAGCAGATTAAGTCCTATCTGGACGCTGTATGGGGAACCTGGATTAACGAAATTTCTGTATCAAGAGGAATTCCGGTTGAGAAACTTAACTCTTTTAGTGACAATCTTGAAATTTCATCTACTCAAACAGCACTGGAAGCCAATCTGGTGGATGGGATAATGTATAAAGACCGCTTAGCTGATACTTTGGCAAAACTTTTTGGAGTGGATAGCGAAAAAGACCTTAAGATGATCTCATCAACCAACTACTCCAAAGCTACTCATAAGATCAACCTTAAAGAGAAAAATAAGATTGCTGTAATATATGCTGATGGTGAAATAGTTATGGGAAAATCAGATGAGAACATCTCATCCGATTCATTCATTGCACACCTGTCAAAGGTTAGAAAAGACAGCAGTATAAAGGCTGTAGTATTTAGAATAAACTCTCCCGGAGGCTCTGCTCAAAGCTCAGACATTATTGACAGAGAGCTTCAACTGCTTAGAGAAGACAAACCGGTGGTTGTTAGTATGGGTGATTATGCAGCATCGGGTGGATACTGGATTGCGGCCAAAGCAGATAAAATTCTTTCAAACAACTCAACTCTCACAGGTTCTATAGGTGTTTTCAGTATGTCAGTCAGTATTCAGAAAGGGCTTAACAAACACCTTTATGTTAACGCAGAATCGGTAAATACCAATCTTCACAGTGACATGATGTCGGGGTTCCGTACTTTGGATACAAAAGAGGTTGCTTTTATAAGATCGTACGTTGAGAAAATCTATACCGATTTTATTGATGTAGTGGCTGAAGGCCGTGATATGGATAAAGAGAGTGTGGATAAAATTGCACAAGGCCGGATATGGTCGGGCATGGACGCAATAAAGCTTGGTCTTGTTGATGAGAAAGGAGGTCTGACCGATGCAATAAACTCAGCAGCAGTAATTAGCGGTCTTGACACTTACCGTGTGGTGGAATTTCCTGTAAAAAAGAGTGCGATAGATAAATTGATTGATATGATTAGCGATGGTGCTGCTGTGTCTAAGGTTGCATCAGATCCGGTTTTACTGTTCCAGCGGGCCTACAGCGGACTCAAAAGAGAGTCGGGAGTGAAACATATGGCAAGATTGCCTTTCTATTTGTATTTTTAGAATTTGCTACTGAGCTGTAACAGTAACCTCAAGAATGTTTTTGGTATGAGCGGTAATTTTATACCGCTCATCTATTCTCTGGCCTATCAAAGCAACTATTTTATCCCCGGACATTAAGACCGGCTGGCAGTTTTTGCTTATTTTATCCAATTTTATATCGGTCAGGTAATCGCTTACCTTTTTATATCCGGTCATACCCAAAGGCATAAATCTGTCACCCTCTTCCCACCTGCGTCCCAGCAGAGGAAATTCCAAAAGATCGGCATCCAGCAGCAGAGATCTCTCCCTGAACAGTGGTTTTGAGATTAAGGATGCATCTTCAAACAGATCTGCCGTTAACTCTTTTTTAATCCCCTTTTGCTTACCAAATTTAAATCCGGTTGGTTTTGGATATACCGATATCCGTACCCTGATACCTAGTAGTGAATACTCATTCACCTCCCTGCTGCAATTACACGATACAGAGAAACTCTCCTGATTAATTTGTTTATCACACTTTTCGTCAATATCAGTTTGAAAACCAGGGACATCCTCATCTTCATCCAGCAGAATTATATCTTCATCAGTCTCTTCAATTAACTTCTCTGCAATATTCTGTGTAACACTCTCCTGATTCCCGCCCGACCCGAAATGTTTGCTGTCGGCAAACTCCTCTATTGGCAAATCATCTATTTTGGATGGGGTACCCCCTTTCGGGTATAATAACAGATAATCTCTGTCCTTTAACAACAGGTAGCTTTCGGAATGGAACTCTTTTCCGGGTTGGCCCTCAATGGATTCAAAAATCTGGCCGGTTAGTGCAGTGTTAAAGCCATACTCACTTAGAATCATATAAAGCCAATAATCAGGTCTTACTTCACCAAGTAATTTTTTAACAGATATTCTGCCCTCTTTTTCATTGAACAATTCTGCTCTTTTCTTTAGAAAAAGATCCTCAATTATCTCTGCAGCGCCCTCCACATTTGACATGTCTCTCTCAACGGTTTTGAGAAACGATTGATTAATCATCTCAAACTCCGGAAATACCATGTTTCTGAGTCGGTTGCGCGAATAGTCATTCTTTGAGTTGGAACTATCCTCTCTGAACGGAATCTGCTCTCTCTTTACAAGTTCAACAATTTCGCGACGGGTTATGCTCAAAAGAGGCCTTATAATCTTGCCGTTTTTCTTTCTAATCCCTGTAAGCCCCTGTAATCCGGTACCCCTTAGAATATTCAGAAAAAAAGTTTCAACCGAGTCATTGAGATTATGTGCAACTGCAATATAATCGAATGAATGCTCCTCAATAATTGAATTAAACCAGCTGTATCTCAAATCTCTTGCTGCAACCTGTGTTGAAAGCCCGGTTTGTCGGCAGTAGGCTGCTGTATCGAATGTTTTTGTATAATATGGTATTGAGCGATTATCAGCCCACTCTTTTACCAATTGTTCATCGGCGTCACTCTCCTCTCCCCTGAGAGAAAAATTGACCGTTGCTATAGCAAAATTTGAATAAAAAATTCTGTGAAAGAGATGTGCAAGACACATAGAGTCTATCCCTCCGCTTACTGCAACCAGAATCTTTGGATTATCCGGTGATGCAGCATGGAACTCTTTTAAGCCCAAAAGCTTTGCAAGTGACTCTTTAAATTTTGTCTGCATTATTTTCTAAAGTCTCCGAAAGTATATGAAAACCCTATGGATACAATCTCTTTAAACTGAAGTCTTGGTGCCAGATTCCCCTCTTTATCTGCTATTAAAATGTCATCATCATAAATAAGATTCGATCTGAGAGAGGCAGAAAAATATTTATTGAGCTTGGTATCGATAAACAGATCCCAATAAACTTTAATATTCTTTGGCGTTCCCAAATAATCGGAAAAGAAATTCAATGTTGAATTTACGGTTAAATTGTTGCTTATTTTATGTTTGTAATCGAATTTAAGTTGGGCTCCCAGCTCCAGCTTTGCTGCCTGGTCAACCTTGTTTCCATATCTGGTTCTCAGCTCCTCAATGGTTACAATAACCAGATTTCCTGTAAGCGGAGAGAAGTTAACCGAAAGTGGTTTTACTGGTTTATAATCCAGACCCACACCAAGAGAAAAATAGGCAGGTGCAAAAAGGTTTGATACCAGTACAGGATCTCTGTTTGCCGGATATGTGAACCCTTTTGTCATTTGAGTTCTGAGGTTAAAGCTGGCAGATGCAAAGAACTTATCCAAAGCCCGATACCCCACTTTACTGTCAAAAATAAATTTATCGTCACTCTTCCTGTATCTGTCACCAAAAGATTGAATAAATCCGTATCCAACCTGTAGTCTGTTCTCCCAGAACATATCCTGATATGTATAATTTCTGTAAACATTTACAAATGCATTGAGTGCTATATTGTCATATCCTCCTGATGCCCAGTTTGTTAACGACAATTGAGAAAAACCAAGCTGTAAAAGAGTTCCCTTGGTCCATCTGCTTGGAGGAGGTGGAGGAGGAACCAATACAGGAATCGGGTACCTTGAGGCAATCAACAGACTAAGCTCGTGTCCTACACTCAGCTCCTTGTTTTGATTTACCTCCTGTGCAAAAGTTTCCGAATTTAAAAGTGACAGAAAAGCTAAAACGGTTAAAACCCAAATTTTCATAAATGTAAGTAATAGTTAATCTTATTAATGTTTACCATCCAAAACATCATCAGAGCAATATTTGTACCCGACTCTTTTACCTGTCTGTAATTTCGAACTTTCAATCTTATCGTTGATCTGTTCAACGCTTGCCACCTTAACCAGATCGAACGGTGGCACCAGCAGATCGAAAGAGAGAGTGTACAATATTGCACTTTCCACAATTGACACAAGTTGTTCTCTTGTCAGAAGTTTTGTTCCGAACTCTTTTACATTATTGTCCTGCTGTCTTTTACCTTCCACAAGGTAGTATTTATCCTTATTTACAAAGAGTCTGGCTACCAGATAACCTAAATCTTCCGATCTGTTATCCTTCAAAGACCCGGTCAAAAAGTTGTATATACTTATAATTCCGCAATATCCGTTTGCAGAATCGCTCTGCAGATGTCCGGTTTTCCAGACAGGATGATCTCTGTCGAATTTAAAAATGTCGGAGTGCATGCTGAAAATCAGAACATCATCTGCAAACTTCAACTCGGCCTCATATTTGCCCCTGTCTCTGTACTCTACTCTTATTTTTCTATCGTTATTGTCAAGCAGATCACTAATGTCGTTACTCATTTCACTCAGAATCTCCTTCAACTGAATAAAAAAATCCAGAGTTACATTAAAAACGCTGAGTTTTAACTGTGATTTGAAGTTGAGACTCTCCAGAATCTCGTTTTGTCTTTTTGATATTTGGTTAGGCATAAATAATTATTTCCTGGTTTGTAAAATTAGAAATATAATTCTTAAAACAGAAAATAAGTTTATTCAATAAAATAGCTTTAAGAAGCCCTTAATATGCTCTTGCAAAAACCACCCTTCTTTCAGATGGTTTTCCCGAGTAAATGCACTTTCCGGGTACAGAACCTGTCTCATCAAGAGGAATGCACCTGATTGTTGCTTTTGTCTCCACTTTAATCTTCTCCTCTGTCTCAGGAGTGCCATCCCAGTGACAAAGAAGAAATCCACCCTCCTCTATCTTCTCCCTGAAGGTATCGTAGTCATCCACCTCTATGGTATTCTCCTCTCTGAAATTAAGTGCTTTCTGATAGATATTGTCCTGAATTTTGACCATTAAGTCATTGATATACTGTTCAACTCCTTCAATTGGCACAATCTCTTTGGTAAGTGTGTCCCTTCTTGCAATCTCTGCTGTTTGGTTCTGCAAATCTCTCGGACCCATAGCTACCCTTACCGGAACACCCTTAAGCTCCCACTCGGCAAATTTAAAGCCGGAGCGCAGATTATCCCTGTCATCAATTTTTACCGCAAAGTTTAACTTCTCAAGAGCTGATTTTAAAATCTCCATTCTGGCAAGTATAGCTTTGTACTCCTCGTCAGTTTTGAATATAGGAACCATAACTACATGTATTGGAGCAAGTTTAGGAGGAAGCACCAGACCGTTGTTATCACTGTGAGCCATTATCAGGGCCCCCATAAGTCTGGTTGATACGCCCCATGATGTAGCCCATACATATTCGAGGGTTCCCTCTTTAGTGGCAAACTGAACATCAAATGCTTTTGCAAAATTTTGTCCCAAAAAATGAGATGTACCTGCCTGAAGTGCCTTTCCATCCTGCATCAACGCCTCGATGCAAAGTGTGTCCAATGCTCCTGCAAATCTCTCGCTCTCACTTTTTCTTCCTATCAGTACGGGGAGAGCCATATATTCCCTGGCAAATTTTGCATAGACATTTACCATTTTATGCGTCTCCTCTATTGCCTCTTCCCGGGTTGAGTGTGCAGTATGACCCTCCTGCCACAGAAATTCGGCGGTCCTCAGAAAAAGCCTTGTTCTCATCTCCCAGCGTACTACATTTGCCCACTGATTAACAAGTATTGGCAGATCTCTGTACGATTTAATCCAGTTTCTGTAGGTATTCCATATAATGGTCTCGGAAGTTGGTCTTACAACAAGCTCCTCCTCCAGACGGGCATCAGGATCTACAACCACTCCCGGACCGTCCGGATTCTGCATAAGGCGATGATGAGTAACAACAGCGCACTCTTTTGCAAAACCCTCTACATGTTCTGCCTCTTTGCTCAGAAAGGATTTAGGTATAAAGAGAGGGAAATAGGCATTCACATGGCCGGTCTCTTTGAACATTTTGTCCAGTTGTGCCTGCATCTTTTCCCAAATGGCATATCCATAAGGTTTTATAACCATACAGCCGCGAACTGCAGAGTTCTCTGCAAGATCGGCCTTTATTACCAGGTTGTTATACCATAAAGAGTAGTTCTCCTCTCTGTTGACAATCTCCTTTGCCATCTTCCTTCAATTAATTGATACTTTGTTATTGAAAAGTTGTAAAAATTGACCCAAATGGTACGATTTTTGACTACTTTTGCAGTAAAGGCACAAAAGTACAAAATAATTTAAAACACAGGAGGTGCATGATGAAAAATAGACTTATCATTCTTTTGATTTCAGGATTAATTCTTGGCTCTTGTGGAACTACAACAAGATATGCATCTGCAACCTTCGACGATGCAATTTATCAAAAACCGGGTTCCAACAAATACCTGGTAGTTAATACACAGCTTGACGAAGAACTTCAAACTCTCAGGAAAAAAACTACCAGCTCGGAGAGAGCAGTCATCGACGGCAGAGTTGTCGAGGCGGTTTATGCCGATGAATATGGCAATGTCGATATCGATGCCAATGAAGAGAAAACCTACATTGTGCTTGGTCAGGGAGAGTCTTTCGAAGAGAGACTCACAAAATTTTCGGACCCCTACTACACAATCAATATCAACATCGGGTCCTCCTGGGGGCATGTAAATCCCTGGGCATGGGATCTTTATTACAATCCATACTCCTGGAGTATGTTCGGAAGAGCAAGATGGAATTATACCTTCTGGGGTAACCCCTGGTTCCATTCCGGTTACGGAAGCTTCTATCCATACTGGTCATATTACTATCACACCTGGCCATTCTACACATGGGACTATCCATACTTCTCATTCTGGAATCCTTACAGTTGGCACAATGACTGGTGGTTTTACAGATACGGATACCGCAACTACGGTTATTACCATCCTGACAGATACCGTTACACCGATATATACAATAACTACTATACAGGCAGACGAGACTCCCAAAGGACATACAACAGATCATCCTCATCGGGGTATTCGGGCAGTACAGCTTCTATGCACAGAAGGGATGCAAGGGTAGAGCAGGTAAGAGGTCAGAATGTGTACACCGGCTCGGAGTCAATTAACAGGCGTGAGTCCAGAACAGACAATCCGGCCCGTCTTAACACCGACAACAGAAGCTCTGCAACAAACAGTGCAAGAAGCACATACGAAAGAAGAAGTACTGAAGTGCTTAACAGGTCTCAGTCTGCTACAGCACCTGTACAGGGTACCGTAAGAAGGACAAACACGCAGGTTAACAGAGCAGAGGGCAATTATGAAACCAACAGAGGTGTTAATCCGGTTCAGACTGGCAGGAGTACCGGCTCTACAGTCAGCAGGGAGGGACGCACTACACAGGCAGAGTATAGCAGAGGAGGTAATCCGGCAATAAGACAAACGCAGGCGGGCAGAGAGCAACAAAACACAATTGAGAGAGGGAACACTACCCGTACCAATACCAATACAAATTATCGCCCGGCAACCAACAGGAGCAACAACTCTTCAGTTAACCGACCGGCTACTCCGGCTAACAGAAGTTCTTCCCGGGAGAGTGAGAGCAGTGTAAACCGTCAAAGTACTACATCCCGTTCTACTACAACCGGTACCACTACAAGAAGTACCTCACCACCTGCCAGCTCCGGCTCTTCGGGCTCCTCCGGCTCTTCGGGCTCTTCAAATACAGGTAGCAGCGGAGGTTCTACCTACAGAAGGTAACTTACATTAATTATGAAACATTAAAATAATCATGATCTTAAATTGATAGGAACATGATTATTTTATTTAAGCTTCATTCGATAATTTTTTAAAAACGAGACTTATGAAAAGGTATTTAATTTTAACCTTTGCAACTATTATAACCAATGTTATTGTTGCACAAAGTGCTTTGGATGCATTGACATTTTCACAGATCAGATATGAGGGTACAGCCAGGACCATGGCAATGGGGAATGCCTTTACTTCACTTGGCGGAGATACCTATGCCATAAGCATTAATCCGGCATCATCTGGAATATACAGATACTCCGAGTTTACATTTACCCCTTCTCTTATGAATGAGAAGAGCAATTCCCTATACCTTGGCAATATTAACGACGAGAGTTGGACCAGGTTTACAACTTCCAATGTTGGTTTTGTTGGACATATTCCACTTTCAGGAAGGTCTTACGGTTTAAAAAGCATAAACTTCGGGGTAGCCATTAACCGGCTCAACAACTACTCTTCCAGATCTTTCTCCAGGGGAACTACTTCACAATCAAGCTGGCTCGGCAGTCTTGCCGAAAGTCTGGGAGGTATCTACAAGGGGCATCTTGATATCACCGATACCAGAAACCCTTTTTACGAAATGTCCGCTTCATACTGGAAAGGCATACTTGCCTGGAACTCAAATTTACTTGATCCGCTTCCCGATTCAAATGAAGATTACATAGGAGCCACTGAGAATATAATCAATAACCAAATAGTTATGGGAGGAGAGATTGTACAGGAGTTTTACAGGGAGAGAAAAGGGAATCTTTCGGAGGTTGTGTTCAATGCCGCAACCAACTTCTCCGACAGACTGTTTATTGGGGCTAATATAGGAATACAATCGCTTACCTTCTCCGACTTCCAGAGATACTCCGAGTCTGCGGTTAACCCGGCAAATTTCGACTCTCAATTCGACAGCTTCACACATACATACCGGTTGACCTCAAATGGAATAGGTGTCAATTTTAAGCTTGGTGTAATTGCCCTTCCTTTCCAGGGTTTGAGATTGGGTGCCAGCATTTCTACACCTGTTTGGCACTACATAACCGACGAGTGGGATGAAAAGATTAATGCCAGATATTCCGACGGATACACCAGTAATATTCTCTCACCTTACGGCGACTATACATACAGAATCAACTCTCCCTTCAGGTGGAACATTGGCGCATCATATGTTTTGGGCAACTTTGCTGTTGTAAGCGTAGATTACGAAGGGGCCGATTACTCTGCAATTGAGATGATGACAGAGAGCGGCAATAAGTTTGATTTCATTAATGAGAACAACTATATAAAATCAAATTTTAAATCAGCAACAGTTTTAAGAGCCGGTGCAGAGATAAGGCCTGTGGAGTTTTTGGCACTTCGTGCAGGATACACTCTTTATGAAAACCCCGAGCGTTATCTGGGATTCGACCAGGAGTATATATCAGGAGGAGTTGGCATAAGAGGCAGCAAGGGTACATTTTTTGATATCGGGTTCCAAAAGAGACTCAATAACAGTGAGACATTTAAGCTCTATTCCGACTATACAAACCATATTGCACCGGAGGGAAGACTTGACCTGACAGGGTGGAAGCTGCTGTTTACTCTTGGATTCAGGTTCTGATTCTGTTCGATTGGATATAACCGGCTGTCAAAGGACCTTCGTTAAAGAGCAGATCGATAATCGAAAGGTTCTGTATAAAACCGAATTTATGGGCGAATACCTGAAAGTATCGCCCTTTTTCGTTATTAAAATTCAATGGAGATTCCCTCTTTGGGTGGATTGAATACCTGTAATCGTTTAAATTGTAATGGCGTTGAAAACATTCAGTTAATCCGGTTTTAATCCGGCTGTCAATTACTCCGCATATGGTTTCAAGGAGTTCACAATTATAATCAAACAAAAAGAGCTCCTTTTTAGTGTAAAATGGCTCTAAAAGGCAACAGTAGTGTTCGAAATAGGGAGATGACCGGTATGCAGATACAATAGCTCTCCAGTGCAGTTTCTGCCACTCCCTGGAGTAATCGATTCTTACATCCCTAATCGGTAATGAACAACCAAATGTACGATCTACAGGTATGTTCAAAGAGAGAGGCCCGTTTGCACTTAAAATGTAGCACCTGTTCCTGTATGATTGCTTCTGATAATTCTCGTGTTGTTCAATTTTCACGGAACTGCTTTGGGCAATAACCCTGAAATAATCTACAGGAGGCAAATAGGCAGTTGTCAGTACGGCGTAATGGGAATTATTCATCTATAGAGTCAACGCTGCCTCTGATTACTCCTCTTTTGGAGCTACGGAAAAAGTCAATAATCAACCTCTTCTCCGGAGTATCAGGAAATGTTTCGTCAACCTTAAGACAAGCGTCAGTTGTATTTAATCCGTTATTATATATCACTTTATAAATGTCTCTTATATGGTCAATTCTCTCATTACTGAATCCTCTTCTCTTAAGGCCTATGGCATTCACTCCTCCAAAAGAGAGGGGGCGTCTGCCGGCGATAACATAAGGCGGCACATCCTTACCAACCATAGACCCTCCGGATAGCATTGAGTGAGCGCCAATTCTGGTAAACTGATGGGCTGCAGAGTGTCCTCCGATAATTGCATACTCACCTATGTCAGATACGCCTGCAATCCCAACATAACTTACAAGAACAACATTGTCTTCAATATGACAGTCGTGAGCAATGTGGGCATAAGACATAATCATGCACCCTTTACCGACAACTGTAGTGCCACGGCCACTTTTAAGAGTGCCTCTGTTTATGGTTGCATACTCCCTGATAATGGTATTGTCTCCAATCTCAACATAGGTAATCTCTCCTGAGAATTTATAATCCTGAGGTTCTCCACCCAATATGGCTCCCGGATAAATCCTGCAATTCTTACCAACTTTAACATAATCTAAAATTGTAGAGTGAGGACCTATCCAGCACCCGTCACCTATTTCTACTTTAGCCGAGATGTATGAGAATGGTTCAATTATAACATTTTTGCCTATCCTTGCATCAGGATGTATATATGATTGATTCATAAAGTAAATTTACTTATTCTTTATCACCTGTGCAACAAGGTCTGCTTCGCAGGCGAGAGTGTTTCCCACATATACCTCTCCCCTCATTGCAACTATGGATCTTCTAAGTGGAGCAGTAACTGTGAGTTTTATAATTAGGACATCTCCGGGTACCACTTTCCTTTTAAATTTTGCATTGTCTATTTTGGCAAAGTATGTAGAGTATCTTTCAGGTTCATCGAGCTCCGACATAACGAGTATTCCTCCTACCTGTGCCATCGCTTCCAGAATGAGGACTCCGGGCATTACCGGTTCGTCGGGAAAGTGACCAATGAAGAAACCCTCATTAATCCCTATTGTTTTTATCCCGGTAACTCTGTCTTTACCTATCTCAATAATTCTGTCAACCATTAAAAAAGGAGGGCGGTGAGGCAACAATCTCTTTATTGCATTTATGTCCATCAAAGGCTCTGCCGAAGGGTCGAATAGAGGTATGTCCGGCAACATAAACGCCTCTTTTGCTGCCTTCTTAATCATACCGGCAAATTGAGTATTAATTGTATGTCCCGGCTTAACAGCAGTAATTTTTCCCACAATCTTTACACCCGACAATGAAATGTCACCCAGGAGATCGCAGAGCTTATGTCTGGCACATTCGTTTGGATATTTTAATTGACGGGTATTCAAATAACCTCTGGTAAGTTTAATATCCCTCTTCCCGTAAATCTCTTCCAGCTTCTGCTGCTCCAGCTGTGATGGCTCCTCTTCTGCCAAAATAACTGCATTTTCAAGATTACCACCCTTAATAAGCCCCGAATTATAAAGCTTAAGTACATCATGTAAGAAGACAAACGTCCTGCTTGGTGCAATCTCAGTCGTGTAATCAGTCTCTTTATTATATCTCGCAAACTGACACCCAAGTAATGCCGAGTTAAAATCTATCATAACATCTGCTGAGAATACATCATCAGGCACAAGGGTTATTTCCGAACCTGATACTTCATCTTTTAAAAATAACTTCTCCTTTACAACAAACACTCTTTTATCTGCTTCCTGATCTTTCAGCCCGTCTTTTGAAATTGCAGATGCAAATGCCCCGGCACTCCCGTCCATAATTGGCACCTCGGGACCATTAAGTTCAATTAGCACATTATCTGCACCCAGTGCGTAGAGGGCAGAAAGTATATGTTCAACTGTTGCTACCGAGGTATCTCCCGATTTAAGTAAAGTGCCTCTTTCGGTAGTTTTCACATACTCTGCCAAGGCATCAATAGTAGGATTACCATCCAGATCTGTTCTGCAGAATTTTACACCATGATTCTCAGGAGCCGGTAAAAGATGCATCGTTACTTCTACACCCGTGTGTAATCCCTTTCCGCTGAAAGTATAGTCTCTGCTGATAGTTTGTTGTTTTTGACCCATAGAAAAATTGTTCTTTTTTGAATAATTTACAAAGTTACAAAATTTCACTTACCTTTTATGCAACTTCCTGAATATTGAGTAGGCCTTCATATACTCCCTGGCATCTATTGCAGGACTTCCCAGTAATGTCTTTCCCTCCTCTTTTATCGAAGATATTATGCCTGCCTGGGCACCGATAGATGTATTGTCTGCAATTGAGAGATGACCCGATACACCCGTCTGACCTCCCAGAAGACAACTCTTACCAATTTTAACAGAACCGGCAACTCCTGCCTGCCCTGCAATTACAGTATTTGTACCTATTTCGACATTGTGTGCAATCTGTACTAAATTATCAATTTTAACACCCTTTCTAATTATTGTTGAACCGATTGATGCTCTGTCAATTGCTGTATTTGCTCCTACCTCACAATTATCCTCGATGATTACATTACCGGTTTGCGGAATTTTCTTATAGCTGCCATCGGGCATGGGTGTAAAGCCAAAACCATCAGAACCGATTACAGCATTGGAATGAATTATACAATCTGAACCAATCTTACAACCGGCATATATTTTTACTCCCGGGTATAAAACAGTATTTTTACCAATCTCAACATTATCTCCAACATAACATTGAGGATAAATCTGGCAATCATCTCCAATTTGTGCCCCCTTACCTATAATAGTCCCTTTACCTATGTAGCACCTTTTACCTGTTTTTGCTGTCCAGGCAACTTTAGAGCCAAACTCGCGCCCTTTTTTTCTGACCGACTTTAAAGAAGAGAACAACTCCAGCACTGATGCAACAGCTCTGTATGCATCCTCAACCTTTATCAGCGTTGCTTTGATTGGCTTGGATGGAACAAATGACCTGTTAACTATAATTACACTGGCTTTACACTCGTAAATATAGCCTTCGTATTTAGGATTGCCCAGAAATGCAATAGTTCCGGGTTTAGCACTTTCGATTCTGGCAACAGATGACACCTTTTCATCAGGATTGCCTTCCAACTCTCCTCCTGTATAATCGGCGATATATTTTGCTGTTATATCCATATTGTTACTTCTTTAAATTTGCAGTACAAAGAAAATGCTTTTTTGTTATCTGAGAAAAAGCTCTCGCAGACAGCATATCAGAGATGCTGTAAACATCCCTGGTTATTCCCTCTTTTGTGAGGATTTTTATCTCATCCTCTTCAGGTTGATATCCCGTATTTATAACCTCACCTTTCGAGATAAAATACCCTGTTTCATCCTCATTAAGGGTTATATTAAATCTGCGTTTAAACTCAGCTGTAAAACGCTCCGAAACCTCTGCAAATTTATCTTTACCAACCGCTTCGGATGAAAGCAACAACTTTGGAAGGTTTCGTTCTGTCAACATTCTACAAAGGACAGAAAGAATGATATCCTCTGAATATTGCCACTGTTTTATAGATGACATTACATCGGTGTCATCAAGCCGGCTGAACATCTCAAGAACCTCTCTGTGTTCAAACGATTCTGGAGTGAATTGTCGTTCGAGAAAGTAGCTGATAGCTGGCGAGCCCGGTAACGATAAACTCTTTGATGCCAGAAACCTTGCTCTTTTAAAAAGGGATACCAACAACTGCTCTGCTGCAATTACAGTTTTATGCAGATATACCTGCCAGTACATAAGTCTTCGGGAAATAAGAAACTTCTCAATCGAATAAATACCCTTTTGCTCAATAACAAGTTGATCATCAATTACATTCATCATCTTTATTATCCTCTCCAGACCAATCATACCTTCTGCCACTCCAGAAAAAAAACTGTCTCTTTTAAGGTAGTCCAGTCTGTCAACATCAAGCTGCCCCGATATAAGACTATGCAGGAATTTTCTGGGGTAATTCCCCTCGAAAAGAGATATGGCAAGATTTAACTTACCTCCCGTATCCCTGTTAATCTCCTTCATCAATGCAAGTGATATCTGTTCGTGTGAAACACCAACTATAATATTATTTTCGAGGGCATGACTAAATGGTCCGTGTCCTATGTCATGTAATAATATTGCAGCCATTGCTGCCTCTCTCTCAACCTGGGAAATTCTGACATTTTTATGAGAAAGAGAGTCCAGAGCTTCACTCATCAGATGCATCGCCCCAAGTGCGTGCAACAACCTGGAATGAGTTGCTCCGGGGTAAACAAGATTTGTGAATCCAAGCTGTTTAACATCTCTTAGTCTCTGAAAATATGGATGTTCAATAATATCCTGAATAATGCCTCCGGGAATATTTATAAACCCGTGAACAGGGTCATTAATTATTTTATAACTCTCTTCCATGATGTAAAATTACAATAATATTACTTTTTTTTGCCATTAATCAAAAATATAAATATCTTTGTACCGGTTTAGAATCTGAGAGATAAGGGGACACGGATGTCCCCTTATTTATTGGAGTTATTTATGGAATGATACTTAAAGAAAATATTAAAACACTGATAGAGGATTATCTTGCCGGAAATTCGCTTTTTCTGGTAGATATCAATATCTCCAAGGATAATGACATTGAGATTACCATAGACTCGCCGGAAAGAGTTGATATTGAAAACTGTGCAGAGATAAACAGAATAGTCTGCAATGAGTACGACCGTGATGTTGAAGATTATTCACTGACAGTAACATCTGCAGGCCTGGATCAACCATTTAAGGTCTTCCGGCAATTTGTCAAATTTACAGGCAAAGAGATTGAGGTAATCTTTAAAAATGGAACAAAGATAGTGGGTACACTATCGAACGCACAGCCGGACTCTATTGAGGTAACATACTCAAGGTTAGAGAAAACCGAGGGCCAGAAAAGAAAAACAAAAGTAGAGGTAACACAAGAAATACCTCTCATAGATACAAAAAGCGTAAAACCTTTTATTAATTTTAAATAGTAATAATTACAATAACTTTACCTGTATGGAAGGGTTAAATTTAATCAACACATTTGCGGAGTTCAAGGAGTTGAAGAGTATAGACCGCCCTACAATGATGAGTGTTCTTGAGGATGTATTCCGCAGTCAGCTTATCAAAATGTATGGCACAGCAGATAATTTCGACATTATCATCAATATAGACAAGGGCGACTTTGAGATTTGGAGAAATCGCGAAGTTGTTGAGATTGTCGAGGATCCAAATACACAGATATCCATTGAGGATGTTTCTAAAATTGATAACTCTTACGAAATCGGTGAGGAATTTGTTGAAGAGGTAAAACTTTCAAGCTTTGGGAGAAGAGGAATTCTCAATTTAAGACAAAATCTCTCCGGAAGAATAATGGATATTGAGAAAGCTAATCTCTACACAAGGTATAAGGAGAGAGTCGGAGAGATAGTTGTAGGGGAGGTATACCAGGTTTGGAAAAAAGAGGTACTGGTTATGGATGAAGAGGGTAACGAGCTGCTTCTACCCAAAACAGAGCAGATACCATCAGATTTTTTCCGCAAGGGAGATACAGTCCGCGCTGTGGTCCTGAGTGTTGAAATGAGAAACAATAATCCCGTTATAATATTGTCCAGAACAGCAGAGTCGTTTCTTGAAAGGCTTTTCGAACAGGAGGTTCCTGAAATTTTTGACGGACTTATAACAATTAAGAAAATTGTAAGAATACCCGGAGAGAGAGCAAAGGTTGCGGTTGAGTCGTACGACGAAAGGATAGACCCTGTTGGGGCCTGCGTGGGTGTTAAAGGATCGAGAATTCACGGAATAGTGAGAGAGCTCCGTAATGAAAATATCGATATAATAAACTGGACATCAAATATGCAACTTCTCATACAGAGAGCTTTGAGTCCTGCAAAAATTATATCTGTAAAAATAAACGAAGAGGAGAAGAGGGTTGGTGTATTCCTCAAACCTGGCGATGTTTCACTTGCAATCGGTAAAGGTGGCAGCAATATTAAACTTGCCGGAATGCTTATAGGAATGGAAATTGATGTATTCAGAGATATTGAAGAGGAAGAGGAGGATGTTCTGCTTTCGGAATTCAGTGACGAAATTGATGAATGGATTATCGAGGCACTCAAATCAATAGGTTGCGACACAGCAAAAAGCGTACTTGCCTTACCGGTATCGGAGATCGTGAGAAGGGCCGATCTGGAGGAGGAGACTGTAATTGAGATACAGAAAATTCTTCAGGCAGAATTCGAATAGTAATAAACGGAAGGGAGGTTATAAGATGGTAGTAAACGAAATCATTAGAATTAATAAAGTTTTAAAAGAGTTCAATATCGGGCTGGGTACCCTTGTTGACTTCCTTAAGAGCAAGAAAATTGAAATTGAAGCATCTCCTGGAGCAAAAATAACTCCAGAGATGTATGAACTTATTCAAAAGGAATTTGGTAAAGAGCAACTTATTAAAGAGCAATCCAAGAAAGTTGCAATTAAAGTCAAAGACATTACCGGTCAGGCCGAGAGCCACTCTGTTGAAGATTCCGATTCTGATGAAGAGAGCGGAGTTAAAGAGGTATTTATAAAAACAACTCTTGTTGAGCCACCCTCCCCCAAGATAATCGGAAAGATTGATATTGACAAAATAGGTAAACCGTCAAAGAGTCCCGAAAAAGAGACAGCAGAACCTGAAAAACAGGTTACCATACCGGAAGTACAGACTATCGCACCGGAAAGTATACCAGTTAAAGAGCAAGAGAAAGATACCGTTCCACCAATCGCAGAGATTGTAAATTCTCAGGTTCCCGCACAGAAAGTGATATCTGTAGATGAGAAACCGGAGCATCAAATTCAAACAGGAGCTACTCCGCATAAGACAGAGGTTATAACTCCTGTCCAACCATCCCAAACAGAAAAGGAAATGGTGAAAGAGGAGACCGGACTTCAACCCGGAAAGGCAACTGAAAAAGAAACAAAAGATACTGTTATTGAACCAATTAAAATACCTGAAACGGTTATAACCGAAGAGATAACAGATAAAGAGCAAAATTTAACGCCTGTGGTAGAACACATCGAAACTAGGGTGCAGAAACTGGCCGGTCCAAAGATCAGCGGCACCATGGACCTTTCACAATTTGAGAAAAAAAGAGGGGATTCAAAACAGAACGGCAAAGATATTCACAAGGGTAAAAGGGAGAGAATCCGTAAGCCGAATAAAGAGAAGATAGATCTTTCCAAAGAATCCAAAGATAATGCGAATCGCGTCGCTTCTGATAAATCGAGAAATCTTAAGAAAAGAGATAATAAACCTCTCTCTAAAGAGAAGTTTAAACCGGTAAGAAACGAGGTGGATGAAGACGCTGTTCAGAAGCAGATAAAAGAGACTTACGCCAGAATGACCGAAGGGAAGGGAAAAACCAAAGGGGCAAAATATCGCAGAGATAAACGAGAACTGGCTTCCCAGAAGATGCAGGAGGAGTTTGAGATAGAACAACTCTCCAGTTCTACCCTTAAAGTAACCGAGTTTGTTACAGTAAACGATCTTGCTGTAATGATGGATGTTGCTGTCATTAAAGTAATTGAGGCATGTATGAACCTGGGGCTCATGGTATCAATTAACCAAAGACTCGATGCAGAAGCAATGGTTCTGGTTGCCGAGGAGTTTGGTTTCAAGGTAGAGTTTGTAACTGCCGACATTCAGGATTCCATTCAGGAAGAGGCAGATTCCGACTCCGATCTCATGACAAGACCACCAATTGTAACTGTAATGGGGCATGTTGACCACGGAAAAACTTCGCTTCTCGACTACATAAGAAAAGCAAATGTAATTGCCGGTGAAGCAGGTGGAATAACACAGCATATTGGGGCCTACAATGTAAAGATTGCCAATGGTGAACGGATTACATTCCTGGACACTCCCGGCCACGAGGCGTTTACGGCAATGCGTGCCAGAGGAGCAAAGGTAACAGACATTGCAATTATTATTATTGCAGCAGACGATGCAGTCATGCCACAGACAAAAGAGGCAATAAACCATGCTCAGGCTGCCGGTGTGCCTATGATTTTTGCCATAAACAAGATTGATAAACCGGGTGCCAACTCAGAGAAGATAAGGGAACAACTTGCAAATATGAATCTGCTTGTTGAAGACTGGGGTGGTAAATATCAGTGTCAGGAGCTGTCAGCCAAACAAGGTCTTAATGTTGACAAACTGTTAGAAAAAGTTTTACTTGAATCTGAGCTTCTGGGCCTTAAAGCTAATCCTAAAAAACGAGCCAAAGGTACGATTATTGAATCTTCGCTGGATAAGGGTCGTGGATATGTTGCAACAGTTCTGGTACAGACCGGCACACTGCACATTGGAGATATAATGTTAAGCGGCAGCTATACCGGAAAGGTTAAGGCGATGTTTAATGAGAGGGGACAGAAAATTACCGAAGCAGGTCCCTCTACCCCTGTTTCAATTCTTGGCCTTAACGGAGCTCCCGCTGCAGGTGAGCTGTTTAATGTTATGGAAGACGAAAAAGAGGCAAGAGATATTGCCAACAAAAGAGAGCAATTATTGCGTATTCAAGGTCTTAAGACACAAAAGCACATCACCCTTGAGGAGATAGGAAGAAGAATTGCCATTGGAAACTTCCAGGAGCTTAACATTATTGTTAAAGGGGATGTTGACGGATCGATAGAAGCTCTCTCCGATTCACTTCTTAAACTTTCAACAGATGAGGTTCATGTAAATGTAATTCATAAAGCTGTTGGTGCTATCTCAGAATCTGATGTACTTCTGGCTGCTGCTTCAAATGCAATAATTATTGGATTCCAGGTGCGTCCTTCTGTAAATGCAAGAAAACTGGCAGAAAAAGAGGAGATTGAGATAAGACTATACTCGGTAATCTACGATGCAATAAACGAGGTTAAAGATGGAATGGAAGGTATGCTGGCACCGGAACAGAAAGAGGAGATTACTGCTACTGCAGAGGTGAGAGAGGTGTTTAAAATTTCAAAAGTTGGCACCATTGCCGGTTGTATGGTAAAAGAGGGCAAGCTTGTGAGAAATGCCAAGGTAAGAATTATAAGGGATGGAATAGTGGTCTACACAGGGTCATTAGGGTCTCTTAAAAGGTTCAAAGAGGATGTTAAAGAGGTTGCTTCGGGTTACGACTGCGGATTGAACATAGATGGTTATAACGATGTTAAAACCGGCGATATTATTGAAGCATATACAATTGTAGAGATAAAAAGGAAGCTGTAACTACACAATATTAACTTCGGGCTCAATTGAAATTCCGAATCTGTTCTTAACTTCAAAAGCTATTCTCTCGGCCAGATTGAGAATATCCTCTCCGGTTGCTCCTTTGTATGCCACCAGCACCAAAGCGTGTTTTGAGTGGGTGCCTGCATTGCCTGCTCTTATACCCTTAAAACCGCATTGTTCTATCAGCCATGCTGCAGGTATTTTAAACATCCCTTTGCCTGTTTCATAAAGAGTAAGTGAAGGGTGTATCTTTTTTAAATCTGATGCAAAACCGGCAGAAACAACAGGATTTTTAAAGAAACTTCCAGCATTCCCAATCTCCTGGGGGTCGGGTAATTTGCTTTTTCTAATATCAATCACCACTCTTCTTACATCACGTACAGATGGATCGGAAATGTCAGAAAGATGTATATCCAGCTCTTTGTAACTTCTGTTTATTACAGGAAACTTGCTGAGACGGAATGTAACATAGGTAATTACAGCACCGGAACTCAACTCTTTTTTAAAAATACTCTCCCTGTACCCGAATTTACATTCATCTCTATTGAATACTCTTTTTTTGCAGGTTTCAATATCCACAAAATGAACTTCATGCACACAATCAGAGAGCTCAGTACCATAAGCACCAATATTCTGGACGGGTGAAGCACCCACAGATCCAGGTATCCATGAAAGGTTCTCCAATCCTCCCCAACCTCTGTCAACACAGTATTCAACAAAGTCATCCCATATAACCCCTGCCCCGGCACATAAGAAAATGAATTCGTCACTCTCACTTGTTATAGAGATGTCCATAATTGCAGGATGGATTAATAATCCATCAAAGTCTTTGGAGTATAAAATATTAGACCCTGTCCCTGTTATAAGTACCCTCTCGTTCTTAAAAGCTTTATCCGACAGGATTTCTATAACCGAATCCTCATCAAATGGCTCTGCATACCACCTCGATTTCACATCAAGTCCAAAAGAGTTTAGGTTTATTAGACTTTTATTCTGCTCTGTTTTCATTTTCTTTCGATGACTTATGTTTGTATGAAAGTCTGCAGATATACCTTAAAATAATAATCAGGACCATTATTAAAACTGCAGCAATCTCAGCAGATAGCTGCTCCCTTATTCTGGCTTCTGCCGCAATCAGTTCCGGGTCTTCATTAAATATCTTTAAATCAATTGATGAGATACCTGCCGAAGACCACTTTGCTGTTACAGTTGCATTGTGAAGATATACCACTCCTCCGTTTGATCTGTTTAAAGTGAGCAGTGTTTTAAAATCAACATGATATATAGTGGCTTCAATGTCATTACTTTGTATAAGTTTGTCTGTTATGGGAAATGACGACCCGGAGAGAATGATAACCGGAACCCCCTTTTCTTTAACAGCCCGTGATATTTTCACAATCCTGTCAGATTGTCTGGTACTCAACCTCTCAACAAATGGTACAGACACAAGAAAGAGAGGGCCTTCTATTGAGAGCAGTGAGTCTGTTACATATCTGTTTTGCATGTCAGATACGGCAAACTCCATACGGGTGATAATCTGGCGTTTGGTAACAGGGCGTGTCACCGCATCAAGAAAAGTGTATGTTGAGTCGGGCAGATTTTCAATTGTAAATGTGTACTCTTTTCCGTCTTTTGAATATATGAGCAGTGTCTCAAATTCGGGCATGTTATCTCCGGAATCAAAAGCTTCCAGTCTGTTTTTAATGTTTGTCCCCACTTTGAATTCCATAAAGTCAATTAACGGAAGATGTCTTAAAGAGTAACCCGCCAAACCCATAATGAATACGGCATAAACAGCAGCAAAAATCCACTCCCATACAGTGGGTGCAATAGGTACAAACCTCTTTCGCTGAAAGAAAAGAATAGTTGCAAATGGTATTATAATCAGGTTTTTATAAAAAGTCTGCCAATTGGTTAACTTTATTGCTTCACCAAAACATCCGCAATCGGAGATGGGATTAAAAACAGCCAGGAGAAATGTAAGCAGAGTAAAAAATGAGAGGAATGCAAAAGATACTATGCATGATATTTTCATTCTTATTCCCAACAAAACCGAAATACCCAGAAGAAGCTCCAAAGAAGAGATAAGAACTGCCACACTCTGATAGAAAACCGTAAGCTCCCCGGCTCCAATTAATTTAAAATACTCCCCAATAACAAGTCCAAAGCCAACAGGATCGATTATCTTTACAAATCCCGAAAAAATAAAAGTGAGTCCGACTATAAGTCTCGATACAGCTCTAACTAATTTCATCTTTTATCAGTTTGAATATTTCAGCGGCAGGTAGAATTTTGCCCTGCTTATCGGAGCAATCCACTCTTAATAAATTATTTGCCTGACACTCCTTTAGGTAAATTTCTCTTACTCTGGTCTGAAATTGTATGTTCTCCTCGTGTATATCCCGTTTCCCGTTCAAATACTCCCTGTCCACTCCCTCTCTCTGATTTTTCAGTTTGTCATCAACAAATTCCAATGGTACATCCAGAAAAAGATTGAAATGGGGCTTTGGTATGCAAAATTTGTTGTATTCTGTATCTAAAATCCAATTTCTCAACTCATTGGACAAGTCAATATCATTTAGTTTAGCACACTGAAAAGCTATATTTGAAAAAATATACCTGTCCAGAATAACGCAGCAACCCTCGTCAA
>CAZPFI010000020.1:0-20282 GCA_964585795.1 uncultured Muribaculaceae bacterium
CTGTGGTAGATAAACTGGCCTCCCGGGGTGACAGTAACAGGTTCAAGTTTCCCAAACCACGAATAGAGGGTTTAAATTACAGCTTCAGTGGCATAAAAACATCACTCCTCTATTTTCTCAGAGGAAAAATAAAAGAGGACTCCTCCTTTGTAAGCACAAATATAAACGATATATGCGCTTCGTATCAGAAAACATTGATTGACATTCTTTTAGATAAACTACACAAAGCAACTGAGCTGCATAGTGTCAAAACAATTGCATTGGCCGGAGGAGTTTCGGCAAATTCACACCTTAGGGAGCGTGTAATTGAGATGGGAAAAAAGTGTGGATGGAGAACCTTTATTCCCAAAATTGGGTACACCACAGATAATGCTGCTATGATAGGAGTAACCGCTTATCACAAGTATTTATCAGGCAATTTTGCCACTATGGATATCACCCCCGAATCCAGATTTTCAAATCTTTAATAACACATCATAACCATATTGGTGTAAATAATTTCAAATTATATGTCCGGCCTATTTGAAAATTGAAAATTCAAATTATCTTTGTCGCACTAAATTACACAATACTTAATTATTAACTTAAACTTTATTTAATGAAAAGAATCGGACTACTATTTACAGCTCTGCTGTTTGTAGCTGGTAATGTGCTATTTGCACAAACCATACGAATATCGGGTACTGTAACTGAATTGGGGACGGGAATGCCTCTTCCCTTCGTTAGTGTTCAGGTAAAAGGAACAACCACTGGTGTGGTATCTCTTGACAATGGTTCCTATGTGATTAATGCACCTGGCAACGCAACTCTTATCTTTAGTTATATCGGCTTCAAATCGATGGAGGTAGCTGTCGAAAACAGGAGTGTAATAAACATTCAGATGGAGGCAGATGCAGTTGCTCTTGATGAGGTTATTATGATTGCCTATGGTACAACCAAAAGATCGAGTGTTACCGGATCAATAGCAACCGTAGGTGCTGCCAGCATTGAGAAAAGGCCTGTAACAAATGTTTTAGCTGCACTTTCCGGCTCTTCTCCGGGGGTTCAGGTTAATACTTCTTACGGACAACCCGGTGCTGACCCTACAATCCGTATTCGCGGATTCGGATCGGTTAACTACTCATCAGCACCTCTTATTGTTCTCGACGGATCACCCTATACCGGAGTTATGGCAAATATCAATCCTTCGGACATCGAATCTATAAGCATTCTTAAAGATGCTGCTTCAACAGCTCTTTTCGGTTCGAGAGGTTCAAACGGTGTAGTGTTGATAACAACAAAGAGAGGCCGCAAAGAGAGACTCTCGGTTAATGTAAATGTAACACAAGGTTTTTCAGGAAGAGGATTGCCTGAATATGAAAGAGTTGATGCGTTTCAATACTATCCAATAATGTGGGAGTCATTGAGAAACAGTTTAATTACATCTTCCAGGCCTATCGACCAGGCAAGCATACTTGCTTCCGGGTCAACTTCCAACGGTATAATCGCCCAGCTTGGTTACAATCCTTTCAGAGTTCCTGACGATCAGATTGTGGGTACAGACGGTAAGCTGAATCCAATAGCAACTACCCTGTTATGGGGAGATGACCTCGACTGGTATTCACCTATCGAACAGCTTGGTAACAGAACTGAGGCCCTTGTATCGGCAACAGGAGGTACCGAAAATGCAGATTACTATCTTTCTGTGGGATATACAACCGACCACGGCTGGATTAAAAAGACCAATTACGACCGTATCTCTGCAAGAGCAAATCTAAATTTTACACCCAAAAAATGGGTGAGCTTCGGGGTAAATCTTAACACCTCCCATAACACTTCCACCTCTGCAAACACCGATAGCAACACAGGTTATGCAAATCCAATTTACTTTGCAAGAACCATGGGACCTATCTATCCTGTTTACAGACACGACAGGGCAACCGGAAATTACATCTTAGATATCAACGGTGATAAACAGTACGACCTTGGCGCTTCGGTAGTTGAAGGAGGCGTTACCTACAGGGCACGGGCTCATAACAATGGCCGTCACGGTATTGGTGAGCACATGCTTAATGACAGATTATTCGAAAGAAACACCATTCAGTCGAGGTCATATGTAGAGCTCACTTTCCTGAATGACTTCAAATTCAGAGCTACATACTCATTTGACATCAACAACTACCTGAATGCCACATACGAAAACAGGCTTGTAGGTGACGGTGCACCTCAGGGGCGTTCCAGGAGAGAGCACTCATTGAGATACACAACTAACAATGTGCAAATGTTAACCTACGACAAAGCTATAGGTAAGCACGAAATAAATGTTATGGCCGCTCATGAGAGTTATCATAACCAGTATAAGTATCTCTACGGTTTCCGTCAGGGAGAGATAATCCCGGGCAATACAGAGCTTATAAACTTTACAGTTACAAACAGTCTCTACTCATATCTGGATAACCATACCGTAGAGGGCTACCTTGCAAGAGGTACATACTCCTACGATAATGGCAGATATACTGCTGAGGCATCATTCAGAAGAGATGGTTCTTCTAAATTTGAGAGCTCAAAGAGATGGGGTAACTTCTGGTCTGTTGGTGCAGGCTGGAGAATAGACAAAGAGAGCTTTATGAAGAGTCAGAACTGGGTTGACTTCCTCAAACTGAGAGCATCCCATGGTCTTAACGGTAACGACGCCGGGATTAGTTTATATGCATGGCAGGTACTTTATAGTTACAGAAATAATGCTGCCGAGCCGGGTTATATCCCTGACACAACACCTGGAAATCCGCTGTTAAAATGGGAGACCTCAATACAGACAGATATTGGTCTCGATTTCGGTTTCTTCAATAACAGAATCAGAGGAACAGCAGATTGGTTTAATAAAGAGTCAAAGGATTTGATTTTCTCATTCCCACTGGCGCCATCAACAGGTTATACTTCTCAGGACAGAAATGTAGGAAGTGTTTACAACCGCGGAGTTGAACTGGATCTTACTGCCGGTATTGTTGAAACTAAGAACTTCAGTTTCAGCTTAAACCTCAACGCTACTCACTACAAGAATGTTATTAAGAGATTACCGGATGAGAACCGCGAACTTGGTATAGTTACCGGAAACTACAAGCGTGTAGAGGGTGGTTCAATTTACGACTACTGGCTGCGCCAGTGGTACGGTGTTGACCCTTCAAACGGTAATGCACTTTATCTTTTCGATGAGAATAATGTTTGGGCCGACACAGACTGCAAGACTATGGCAGACGGTACTAAAGTTACCAGCAACCAGGCAAAAGCTTTGTATGCATTCTCGGGCTCAAGTATTCCCGATCTGTTTGGTTCGGTTACACCTATGTTCAGCTTCTACGGTATAGATGTGTCAGTGCAGTTCAACTACTCAATTGGTGGAAAGGCGTATGATAACAACTATGTATCGCTTATGTCATCAGGTGGAATGGGAGCAGCCAAACATATTGATATCCTCAACAGATGGACTACAGAGGGACAAATAACAAATGTACCTAAGATGCATAATGGCCAGACTACAAACTACAACGCCGCATCTTCGAGATGGCTTGTAAGCTCTACATTCTTAGCATTAAGAAATGTAAATATTTCTTATAACTTTAAACCAAATGTACTTAAAGCGCTTGATGTAAAAGCTTTACGGGTTTATGCATCAGCCGAGAACCTCTATCTCCACTCTGCAAGAAAAGGTCTTGATCCTACACAGAATTTCAGCGGATCTATTCTAAATGAAGTGGGATTCAACAGAATAGTAACTTTTGGTGTTAATGTTAACTTCTAAATACAAGATAAAAATGAAAAAAATAAAAGTATATATTTTGGCATTGACGGTTGGACTAACACTATTTTCCACTTCATGCTCAAAGGATTTCCTGGAGACCCGCCCCACAGACCAGCTTGATGCCGCTAGTGTATTCAGCACTCTCACAGGAGCATTTAATGCAATCAATGGTATTCACAGAAGTATGTATATCCAGTACAACAGTGTTCAGGCACACGGAGGTTTTGCGGGCTTAATGCTGCATATCGACTTCCTGGGCACCGACCTGGTGTTCAATACAACAGCAAATACATGGTTCTTAAATACATATCGTTGGGTAGATCATAGAAATGAGAGATCTAACACTGTTCTCTACTGGGACAATCTTTACAGATTGATAAGTAATGCAAATCAGATCATCAATAATATTGACAATATTGTAGTTCCTGCTTCGGATGAACCTTTTAAAAAAGCTATAAAAGGACAGGCACTGGTTTACAGAGCATGGGGGCACTTTATGTTGGTTCAGCTGTGGGCAGACAGATATGTTCCCGGTGGTGCTAACTCTCACCTTGGAGTTCCTTATATGGAGGAGGTAACTCTGGTTGGAAAAGCCAGAAATACCGTAGCAGAGGTCTATACAAAGATTAATGCCGACCTTACAGATGCAATAACTAATCTGCAGGGTTATTCCAGACCTAACAAGTCGCACATTGACAGATCTGTTGCTCTTGCCATTCAGGCGCAGGTGGCACTGGTTCAGGGTAACTGGAGTCAGGCAGCAACATCTGCCAATGCAGCGCGTACGGGCTACAGCTTTATGTCAACAGCTCAGCATCAGGACGGATACAACCAACAGAACAACCCTGAAAACTTATGGGCACATTTTGTACAGGAAGACCAGACACTTTACTTCTACTCTTTCTATGCTCAAATATCCCATAACTTCAACTCAACTATTATTCGTCAGAGTCCAAAGTCTATAACCAGACAGTTATACGACCAGATTACTGCGACTGATGTTAGAAAAACTTTCTGGTATCCTACTGCAATTGCAAGTGCTCAGCCGGCAGTTCCTCCAAGTGGAGTCAGGTTCAACTATATGAACTCCAAATTTAAATCTGTATCAACATCTGACAGCAGGGGCGATTTCCCTATGCTTAGAGTTGCCGAGATGTATTTAATAGAAGCTGAGGCCCTTGCTATGCAGCCTGGTAAAGAGGATCAGGCCAAGGATGTTCTCTTTTTACTTGCCAGAAACAGAGATCCGCAATATGTCAGATCTACAAAAACAGGTGCTGCTCTTATTGAAGAGATTCTTGTTCAGAGAAGAATCGAGCTTTGGGGAGAGGGTCGCAACTGGACCGATCTCAAGAGACTTAACAGGCCTCTTGCAAGACCTTCTTCAGGTACTGCAGGTCAGGGAGCCCATGTAGAGTCGTTTGCAACAGTTTTAAGTATTCCTGCTGGAGACATAAGATGGACATGGATGATACCGAGAAGAGAGCTTGATGCTAATGCGAAAATGGTGCAAAACCCGGCGTAACGAAAGTTATGTTATAAATAGAAGAGGATGACTAAAAAGTCATCCTCTTTTTTTTATTTTATGAATAATAATTATCTAGCAACCACCGCTGCAGCCGGAGCAGGAGCTGCTGCTGCAAGATGAGGTTTTTTCTCCGTAAAGCCCGTTAAGCAACTCTTCGGGAGTTGAGTCGCGAACCTCAACTACACTTCCTTTGAAATGGAGTTCTGAACCGGCAAGCGGATGGTTAAAATTCATAACAACAACATTGTCTTTAACCTCGTCAACTGTTCCCTGGAGCCGGTTTCCCTGAGAGTCCTGCATAGGCAGTACATTTCCCGGGGCCAAGAGGCCCTCCTCTAACTTACCGTCAACTTTAAACATATCTATGGGAAGCTCAACTATTGCATCGTCGTTTACCTCTCCGTAACCCTCCTTTGCCGAAAGTTTAAATTCAAAAGTGTTGCCAACCTCCTTTTCAAAAACATTCTCTTCGAACTTTGGGAGCAGATATCCTGTTCCAAAAATAAACTTAAGCGGGTTTTGGTCATTTACTGTTTCTATCACCTCCCCATCTACTGTAAGAGTATATGAGAGAGAAACAACTTTGTTTTTTTCGATTTTCATTTTATTGTCAATTTTAAAGATTTGTTTATATGCAAATATTGTGCTAACCCTGGCCGGGTTTGTTACGGCTTATCCTGTAACCTACTGCAGCGACTCCAATTGTGATAAGAGGGGTAATAAGGTTGAAAAAACAGTATGGCAGATAGGCAAGGGTGGCTACATTCAGCACACTTGCCTGAACCACACCACAGGTATTCCAAGGTACCAGCACCGATGTTACGGTTGCCGAATCCTGCAGGGTACGGCTGAGTAGTTCGGGTTTGTATCCCAGCTTTTTATAAGTATCACTGAACATTTTTCCCGGCAGCAAAATTGCCATATACTGGTCGGAGAGAGTCATATTGAAAAATATGGTTGTACCCACAGTTGAACTTACCAGACTCACTGTGTTTCTCATAAGGAAAAGCATCTTCTCTGTAATTGTCTTTATCATTCCGCATGCCTCCATAACACCACCGAATGTTACAACACAAAGGATTATCCATACTGTGTTTAACATCCCTGCCATTCCTCTGGTGGCAGTGAGGGTGTTTAGCATCTGGTCGCCCGTCTCTATGGAGATGCTTCCGGAGAGCATTTTAAGCGATGCAAAGATATATGTAGAGCCCTTTGATACCGTATCGGGGCTAATCTGCGAGCAAATCTCAGGTTGAGCTATACATGCCACAACAGCTCCGGCAAGTGCAGAGATAAACAGAGTAATAAAGGGAGATATCTTCTTTATTATCATTATGATGGTAAGTACCGGTACCAGTAGCAGAAAAGGAGAGATATTAAAGGTAGATGAAATATTGTTTAGCTGCTGCTGTACATCCAATGAGTCTTTTACCGGAATAATAAACCCTGATACCAGAAAAAAGATTACGGTAAGAACAAAGCCGGGAATAGTAGTTATAAGCATATATCTGAGGTGCTTGTACAGATCGACACCTGCTACCGACGAAGAGAGATTTGTGGTATCAGAAAGTGGAGAGATCTTATCTCCGAAGTACGCCCCCGATATTACTGCCCCAGCAAGCCATGGTGCAGAAAAACCCAGGATTTGTCCGGCAGATAACATTGCAACACCTATAGTTCCAATTGTTGTCCAGGAGCTGCCGGCCATAAGGGATACCATCCCCGAAAGCAGGAATGCAACTAAAAGAAAAACAGACGGGTTTATAATCTTAAGGCCGTAATATATCATAGATGGAACAACTCCGCTAATCATCCAGGAACCCGTAAGAGCACCAATCATTAACAAAATGAAAATTGCTGTACCAGTCTTTGTCAGATGATCCATTATACCTGCCTCCAGTCTCTCCCAGGGAACCTTAAGATAGTAGATAGCTATTATGGAGGTAGTTACACTGGCAAAAAGGAGGGCTATCTGTGAAGGACCTGCAGTTACATCCTCTCCAAAGAGTCTCACCCCTGTAAAAATTATGGCAATAAGAATTATTACCGGAGTGAGAGAAATTAAAAGACCGGGTTTTTTCATAGTTGTTATATTCCGCTAAAATTAACTGATTCAAATGCGAGAGTTGGGATAAGCCATCTGCCTGTTTTTCTGGGATCGGTACCTATGGCAATAATGTTATTCCAGAGCTGTATAATGTTTCCTGTAATGTTCATCTCGTTGATAGGATGTTGAAGCTGACCGTTTTCAAAAAAGAAACCCTGGATGCCAAAAGAGAAATCTCCTGTAGATGTATTTGTGTTGCCTCCGTTGAATCCGGTAACCAGGATGCCTCTTACGGCAGATTTCAGTATATCCTCCTGCAAAACAACCTGTTTAAGATTCGTGCTCCTGTTTCCATCTCCCCATACACACATTGGTACAGAAGGTCCCTCAATGGTTACAGGCATATTGAGTTTAAGAGAGTTATAGCTGTTTATAAAGTAGGTATTAATGACCCCTTCTTCAATTATGTTCATGGGTTTGGTTGCAACACCTTCACTGTCAAAATATCTTGACCCGTATTCACCTTGCATGTGAGGATTATCAACTATAGAAAAGGGTGATGTAAATACTCTGCTGCCCAGTTTGTCTTTGAGGAAAGAGTTGTTTTGTTGAATTGCCGAACCGTTTAAAGCAGATATAATAGGAGCAACAACCCGTGTTGAGACAGTGTTCTCCAGCACAATGTTGTATTTCCCGCTCTTCATTTTCCTGGGATTGAGACGGGAGTGTGCCCTCTCAAATGCTCTTCTTCCAACACCCTCTTTAACAAGTTTATCGAAACTAAGTGCGCTTTCGTACCACCAGCCCTCCGGCCTTGCATCTCCCCGTCCCTTAACCGAGCACTCGGCACTTAAAGAGAAGAGAGTCTGACTGTTTTCTCCTTCAAATCCCTGTGAATCAAGAATGTAAACATAGTCATCACTGTCACCGTATTCACAATTAACCGAAACAATACCGGCCTCTTTTTTGTATATCTCCCCGGCACAACCGAACGCCAGATCAATTTTCTCTTTTGGATGAATATTGGATATGGTGTTGTCATATTGCCCCAGATCACTTCCATTGCCTTTGTAGTAAAGCCCGGGAGAGGGGAGGACCCTGCAGTTATCGGGAGCAAGAAGACGGGTTACCTCTGCTGCATTGGTGATAAACTCCTTAAGTTCCTCTTTATTAAGTCTGTTTGTTGAGTATGCTCCGTATCTTCCCTCTGTAAAGAGCTGAATATACAGCGAAGATCCCTTTGCCTGGTGTAAACGGTCGAGTTTATCATTCCTAACCGAATATGAGCTTTGTGTATTTATGTTATATGTTATCCGTGCACTGCTGCATCCTGCCTTTAATGCACTTTCGAGTGCCGCTCTTGCTATATCTTTTCTGTTATACTCCATCTCTTTACAGCTTTATTCAACACCTCCCACAGTTAATCTGTTAACCAGAACCGAGGGCATCCCGCAAGAGACAGCGCAATACTGCTCTTTGCCGCATAACCAGGTGGAGTTGTCTATTCTGAAATTATCAGCTACTGCAACAATATCGGCCAGTGCCTTTGGACCGTTTCCGATAATGTTTATATCCTTAACCGGTTTGGTGAGCTTTCCATTCTCAATAAGATACCCAGACTTTACAAAGAATGTAAAATCACCTGCACCAATCTGTACCTGTCCGTTTGAGAAGTTATCCACATAAATGCCCTTTTTTACATCGGCAATAATATCACTCTCCCTGGCAGACCCTCCCTCCATATAGGTAGCCCGCATTCTTGGCAATGGCATATATCTGAATGACTCCCTTCTGCCGTTTCCGGTAGGGTTTGTATTGTAATATTTTGCGCTAATTCTGTCATGAAGATATGAAGCCAGAATACCATCTTTTACCATATAAGTTTTTTGACCGGCAACACCCTCATCATCAATGTTTAAAGCTCCTCTGTTATTGGGGATGGTACCATCGTCAATAACTGAAATATCCTTTGAACACACCTGCTTACCAAGTTTGTCGGCGAAAATTGAGGTATTAAGACGGTTAAAATCGGCTTCGAAAGCGTGCCCTATTGCCTCATGAAGCAGTATACCCGAGCTGCCCGAACCCATTACTACAGGCATCTCGCCTCCTTTTGGCCTGGATGCATTAAACAAGAATGAACATTTTGTAACGGCTTCATTTGCAATCTCTTTTACAAGATCGTGAGTTAAAAATTCGAAACCGGCCCTGAAGCTTCTTGACGAACTTGCGTTTTCTACCTTACCGTTACTCTCCATAATACAGGTTGCAACCAAAGAGAACATAGGCCGGTAGTCTGTGGCAATGGTCGACTGAGAGTTAAAGTAGAGTATTGATGAACTGGAATCGGACACTCTCGCAACAACCTTGCTTACCCTCTCATCCGACTGGAAGATTATTGAGTTAAGTTCCTGAAGAAAGGGAATCTTTTTAAGAACCGATACCTCATTCCAATCCTGTTGTACTTTATATAGACTGAGTTTTCCCGGGTTGATAAGTGATGCTTCCGATATATTTAAAGGAGTTTTTAATGAGCTGTTTTCCAGTGCAATTTGCGAGGCAACCTTTGCGGCCTTCTCCATCTCCTCCATAGTGGTAATCTCAGTATAGGCATAGCCCGTCTGGTCTCCTGCCAGAACCCTGATACCCATCCCGTAATCGACATGAGTTCCGGCGGAGTTAACCTCCGAGTCTCTTAAAGAGATTTCGTTTGCCGTACTGTACTCGAAATAGAGGTCGGCAAAGTCGCCGCCATTTGATAGTGCTATATTAATTAATTTGTTAAGATCCTCCGGAGTAACACCGAACAGGGCCATCATTTTATTGGTCTCTGTAATTGCTTTATTTTACGCAAAGTAATTGAAAAATGGCTAATTTAGCAAAATAATAACCAATTAGTTATGGACCAACCTAAACTTGAAAGACTTTTAAGAATAATGCAGCTGATGACCGACAAGAACAGGAAGTACAGCGTCAGCGAGCTTGCTTCTGCTCTTGAAACCTCACAAAGAACTGTTTACAGATATATAGATACATTCAAAGGAGTTGGCTTTATCATTAACAAAGATCAGGACAGGGTGTGGCTTGCAAAGGAGTCTAAACACTTTAAAACCATCTCCGACCTTGCCTATTTTACCGAGGAGGAGGCCTATATTCTCAAAAGGGCGATTGAATCGATAGATGCTGTCAACCCCGCAATAAACGGCATTAAAAACAAGCTTTGTGCTATCTACGACTTTAAAAGGGTGGCAGATGTAATAGTTAACCCACGGATGAGCAGTGTGGTTAATGTCCTTCTCGATTCGATTGCATGCAAGCAGCAGGTAGTTTTAAAAAGGTACAGATCTTCACACAGCGGGATAGTATCGGACAGAGTGGTGGAGCCAATTGCTTTTGGAGTCAATATGGTTGACATACTGTGTTTCGAACTGCTTAGCGGCAGCTGTAAGTTTTTTAAGGTATCAAGAATCGAGGAGGCGGAGTGTACCGGGAGAGAGTTTCAGTTTGAGGCGCGTCATGTTATGTTAAGGAGAGATGTTTTTCGCTTTTCCGGTACTGCTCAACTGCCTGTTAAACTTCGTCTCTCAATGGTGGCTGCCAATTTGTTGAAGGAGGAGTTCCCCCTTTCTGAGAGCAGAATATCCAGATATTCCGATAATGAATATGTTTTTGAAGATTTTGTTTGCAGCTATCAGGGAGTAGGGAGGTTTGTTATGGGGTTGTGTAACGAAATTGAAGTGCTTGAATCAGAGGAATTTATTACTTTTCTTAATAAAAAAAGAGAGAACAGTAAATTCTGAACTCTCTTTTATGAGCGGTAAACGAGATTCGAACTCGCGACCCTCAGCTTGGGAAGCTGATGCTCTACCGGCTGAGCTATTACCGCAATACTCCGGTAAAGTTATAAAAAGTTACTGTTTCTTTATCAGCAGAATTGCGCTGACTCTCTCTCCTTTCTCCTGTGAACGGTATCTCCATACAAACCTGCCGTCTCTTCTTTGTTTAATTGTCCCTTTTTCTCTCCAAATGTTTGTGTCATCAGGAAAAACTTCTGCTGCAGGGCCGCTCAGCCATTCATAAAGCTGATATTCACCCTTTTGCAAATTGGGAACAGTTACTCTCAGCCGGGCACCCTCCCTGAGTGAAACAAGGTGATAATCTCCAAAAAAGAGATTGCCGGTATCATCTGAACTCTCCCATCCGCCGGGTACACGCCCACCGTGAACATTTACCACTTTTCTGTATGGTGTGCCCAGGTTATAGAGGTCACTTACAGCGTACAGAACAGAGTGACCAAGCTCTTGGAGATTCTCTACAGATACCCAGGTGCCTTCTCTGTCTTCGTTGTAGTATGTATATGGGGTTTCAAAGGTAATTGCAAGGGTTTTTTCGCCAAAACGGTCCCAGATCCATCCCTCAACATATCTGGGAGCAACCGCAGAAAAACACTGGTCTTTTGGTCTGTAATGAGGGGTGTAGTTTATTGTAAGCGAAGAGAGCATAAGCTGCTCTTTAAAAAACCACGGAGTTGTAGACTCTGCGGTGTGTATCCAGTATGTAACCGAGCTTGCAATCTGTGAGTGCATATTGAGCAAAACATCAAGTGGTGCCTCTGCAGTTAAGGACTCCAGCGTCTTTTTAAGAGCTTTAACTTCAGGCATTGTAAGAGAGTCCGGCCTGTCCCAGTTAATCTCAATATTAACTCCTGTTGATGTCGATCTTGAGTACCCGCCTATAACACCATCGGGATTGATAAACGGAACAATGTAGAAGACTGCATTCTGTCTTAATGCTCTTCCATAAGGTGAATCTGAGGTAATCTGGTCAATCATCGCCTCCAGGTGCCAGCTTGAAGGATTTTCACTTGGATGTGATCTGCCGTGTATCCATACTCTTCTCTTTTGTGTATCTGGTACAGAGTTATCTGTTACGGTAATCATCTCAATTGGGAGACCCTGAGTACTCTCTCCTATAACCTTGTGATTTACATATTCAAGCTCTTTCCACTCGTCCAGTTTCTCCCTGTGGCGGGCGTATGTATATGGAACAAAGTGAGATATATAAACTGTGTCTCTTGTGAAGATTTTGTTTATTGTTCCTCTGAAAACATTTTCTGTCTCACCAAACCTCTGGTAATTAATGCCGTCATAAGAGAAAAAAGGTCTTATAACCTCAGAATTTTTAAAATTTATGAATATCTGTTTGTCCTTTACTCCCTCCATCCTAAAGTGGTACCATCTGGCACTGGGCCGTAGTGAAGTATCAACAGGATTGAGAGGGTCGTGTCTCGAATGAATTTCAAAAGTGAGGGTTAGAATTGAGTCACCTGCACCTCGTTTAACCCATGCCGAATCCAGCAAGGTGTATTTTCCTATGCTGCCGGTGTCGAAGTCAGCAGATATTCTAACCTGCGAAAATAAAAAACTACTGCCGGCAATTGTCAACAGTAGTGTTAAAATTCTTCTTTTAAACATAACGAATGAAAGATTACAGTTCGCTGGCTCTTACTTTTACCACTTTTCCTCTTGTGGATATGGCCAGTTCTGAATTGTTTCTCTTTTTTTCCTGAATAAGGCGATGTAGGGCAATGTTCAAACCGTTGAGAATACTTTCTCTAAGTTCTCTAGTCTCTAATTCGCTCATAGTTAGCAATTTTGTTGTAGGTGGTTTTGTTGTAAATTTTTGTTTCCAAGGTTCTACCTCCCTCAGCTATAAGCTCTTGAGGGATCGAGGAGTTATTTATAATCATCCAATATTCACAAAGCGGAATATAGAGCGAAAATAAGTTTTTTATTCCAATATCGTATCTTCTTCGTATAGTTTTTTCTTCAATATTGTGCCCTCCGGAAGCCACTCTCATCTTAACTCTCTCAATAGCAAGACTTGGAAGGTTGAGCCAGAAATAGACTAAAGTAACTTTATAGTTATTTTCCTGGGCATACCTTATAACATTTGCATGCGTCCGGGTTGCAAGCGTTGTCTCAAGTGCAAAATCTGTGCCGTTAGCTATCAGATTCTTAATCCGCCCAATCATAATCTTACCTGCCTGTATTGCAACACTCTCTGGTTTGAAAGGGGATAGACCCCGTGCAATTTCATCGGCATTGACAAATTCCTTGCATAGAAGCATCTCCGGAAGTATTGTGTATGAGGCAGTTGTCTTACCTGCTCCATTGCACCCCGATATTATAAAGAGATTTGGCATTGCAATTTTCAAAGTGCAAAGCTACTAATTATTCCTTGTATCCCGAAGCCGGTTGTGCAAAGAGGGCAAAATCTCCCAGGCAGGGATCATCCGGGAAAACACCTTTAAGGTATGAAGTTATCTCCAATGCCGTTTTATAATCAGAGCTTCTCCTTTTGGTAATCCCCATTTTAAGAGCTGTTCTGTGAACATGTACATCCAGGGGAATGATCAAAGATGAGGGAGATATGTTTTTCCACACCCCAAGATCAACTTTACCGTCGTCTCTTACAAGCCATCTCCTCATCATGTGAATCTTTTTATTTGCTGCGTTTGCATCTGGTTTTCGTCCGAAGATAGTAACCCTTATATCTTCTGCAGAGAGTGCTTCCAGGGAGGTGTGTGATTTATAAAACTCTTTTAGATTCTCCATTATGTTTGCAATTTCACACCACTTAACTGTACGGTGTAAACTTGTATTATCGCATCTGTAAATGCCCTGCATCACATATTTATAAGGTTGCCAGTTCATCTCATCCATCAATCTGTTACAGCTCTTTACAATCATCTCTCTTCTGCCCCATGCAAGATGGGAGCAAAGAAGTGCCGAAATCTCAACATCCTGCAGAGTTGCCATACCTTTTAGATACAGATTATTGAAATGACGCGGAAAGATTACGGGATCTCTCCCGAAGTACTCAGGATTGTTGTACCGGGCGGCAAGCTCTTTAAGAGTGTTTTTAATGCTGTTCATATCTGTGTGCAAATTTACTTTTAGCTTTCTCCTTTCCAAAATTCTTTATATATGTAAGCTTCAAAAGTTATTATTCTGCCCTTTTTCAATGGCACAATTATTGTAACTAAATCTTTAGTTGAATAACTAAAAAATTAGTTGAATAGGATTATGAAAAAAATCAGGATTAAAGAGCTTACCAAGGCAGAGTTGCTGATTATGCAGCTGCTTTGGACCCGTCAAAGGGCTTATGTTAACGACCTGCTGGACGATATGCCGGAACCCAAACCCGCATACAACACCGTCTCTACAATTGTAAGAATATTGGAGAAAAAGGGTTTTGTTTCACATGAAAATTATGGTAAAACTCATTTATACCATCCTGTAATTACAAGAGATGAATATCTCAACGGATTTATGAAAGGAGTTCTCAGCTCGTTCTTCTCAAATTCAGTTCCGGAGTTAGTGTCATTTCTCTCAAAAAGGGAAGGATTATCACTTAAAGAGGCTGATGAGATTATGAAGATAATTGAAGGCAGCACAACAGACAAAGAACAGAATAAATAGAGTATTATGTGGAATATTTTAACATATATATCAGAATCTTTGTTTTGCGGAGCGTTTTTATACCTGCTTCACCTGTTGGTAATAAAAAGGGAGAAGAACTATCAATATCATCGCATCTACATTCTCATCTCAACAGTGGCAATAGCTGTTTTCCCATTGATAGATATATCTTCGGGTTTTGGAATACCCGCTGACTTTATGAATTTTCTTGAACCGGCGGTAGTGACTGCAGAGCAGACGGCATTACCGGTTGGAGAGCCTGATTTTTTCAACTCTGTAAATTTGCATATTACTCTTAATGCAATCTATTTTATAATCTCATTTGTATATACTCTCTCTGTAATATTTCACTTCACCAAAATTAAATGGGCGTTTAAAAATTCAACCAGGGTAGAGTTTGATAAATATTCAATTGTTTACTGCAACCGGGCAGATGTTCCTTTTTCGTTTATGAATACCATTTTTCTTGAAGAGAGTGTTGAAGGTGACGACAGAGATTACATAATAAGACACGAAATGTCACACATTGCAAGAGGACACTCATTGGATATTCTGGCTGTCAATTTTGTCAACATCTTTCAATGGTTCAATCCATTTGTTTACCTGTTTAAGAGAGCTCTTGTTGAAACACATGAGTATCAGGCCGACAGAGATGTTCTGGTCCATGGAGGGGCTTTGGATTACTATAGAAAACTACTGTTGAATTCTCAATTCGGAGTATCTCCGTACTTATCCAGCAGTTTAAATAAATCATTAACATTAAAAAGATTCAGAAAAATGGAAAATCTCGAACAAAAAAGAGCAGGGGTCAAATCTGTTATGGCTACACTGCTGTCGCTACTGGTTCTATTCACATCGGTATCATTAAGCAGAGCCGGAGATAACCCGGTTACCGGTACGGAGCCGGGGAGTGATTTAAGATCAGGTAGTTCAATTCAACCACAGGATACTGCAAAACAATATGTCCCTTTTATGCAGGTAGATGAAAAGCCCAAATTCATGGGAGGAGATGAAAGTAATTTTACCAAATGGGTTGCAGAGAGGCTTGTCTATCCGCAGTCGGCAAAAGCTGATACTGTTCAGGGGCGTGTATTTGTACAATTTGTAATTAGCGAGAAAGGGGAGGTAGGTTCTGTGAAAGTGATAAGAAGTGTCGATTCAAGATTGGATGAAGAGGCTGTAAGGGTCATCTCGATGTCTCCTGCCTGGACTCCGGGAAAACACAAGGGTAATGTTGTAAAAGTTGTTTTTATGATGCCTGTTACTTTTCAGTTGCGCTAAAATCAACGCCTTGATTTTTGGCAAAATACTTGAAGACAATACATTAGCTGTTTAATTCCTGAAAATTTATTTTGATTTCAACGAATTATAATCTATAAAACACTATTAATTAATAAGTTGCCAAAAATCAAGGCGATGAAAAAAGGCTGTCAAATTTTGACAGCCCTTTTTATGTGTTTTTTAAAAAGATTACTTTTTAACATTCTTGTAGCGGTTGAGGAACTTGTCTACCCTTCCGGCAGTATCCACAAGCTTCATCTTACCAGTGTAGAATGGATGTGATGTGTTGGAAATCTCAAGTTTAATAAGTGGGTACTCCACTCCTTCGTGTACCAAGGTCTCTCTGGTATTAGCACAGGACCGGGTAATAAAAATATGGTCATTTGACATATCCTTGAAAGCTACAAGACGGTAGTTTTCGGGATGAATTCCTTTTTTCATTACTTTAAAATTAATTATTATGGGGTTGCAAAAGTACTAAATAATTATAATTATACAAATTATTGAATGCAATTAATTCCTGCGCCCTGCAAATTTTGCCAGTAGCTTAAGTATCTCCAGATAGAGCCAGATAATTGTTACCATAAGAGCAAATGCTCCGTACCACTCCATATACTTCGGGGCCCCGGCTTGTGAGGCCTTCTCAATAAAGTTAAAGTCGAGCAACAGACTGAATGCAGCCACAAGTACAATAACTATGCTTATACCTATGCTCAGAGGGCTACTGTTGTGTAACATGGTCAAATTGACACCAAAAAGCGATAGCAGTATGCTTATAAAGTAGTAGAATGCAATGGCAGAAACAGCAATGACAATAATTCTGGTAAACTTTGCATCAACTTTAATAATACCGGTGCGGTAGATAATTAACATTACCATTGTTGTGATTATTGTAAGGAGTGTAGCGTTCATTACAATGCCGGGAGCGCTCTCTGCAAAGGCCTCATTAAACATAGCGGAGATTGCACCTAAAAAGAGCCCTTGCAAAACTGCATACAGAGGTGCAAGATACTGTGCCAGATTTGGTTTGAAGCTTATAACAATGGCAGTTATAAAACCACCTGTAACACCACCCCACATCCAGGGAGTTACCGATGCAGGATTAATTGCCTCATAAAAGATTTTCCAGGTATAAGATGCACCTGCAAGTACCATCAATACCAGTAGCAGTGATTTAACTGCTGTTCCGTTTACCGTCATCACTCCGCTTGCTCCGCTAACGGAGGCATCTCTGAATACCTTTTCTGTTAAAACCGGATTTGCCATTTTATACTTTTATTAATTTGAATATTCGTTTTTTATTTACACCTGAACAACTGCTCTTGGTACAACATGAATTTTTTTGCCTTTCTTATCCATTTCTGCTCTTCTACCTTCATGTGCTCCCTGACATCATCCCATGAACCGTTACCGTAAACATATTCGAGAATCAAAGAGTCGCCCAGCAGGAGTTCAATTGCTGTTTTGTCGTTCCCTGCTTCGTACTTTCCCTCTCTGAAGGCAAAGCCGGGTACATTGGATTGAATGAAACGGATTATCTTCAAATTATGTGCCAGTGCGTGGTATTGCATACCCGGGATGGGATGCAACTGAAAGCCGAAACAAACCTCTCCCTGATATTTGTGAAACACGGGAATAAATTTTGTCCATCTTATAAATACCGACGGGTCGTAAACAGGGTGAGCAGGGTCGTTCCAGTTAAGGATACTCTCTCTTTTATTATAGTCGATGAGAGATTTGAGAAACGGAGCTCCAAAAATCTCAAATGGCCTTGTTGTGCCTCTGCCCTCGCTAAGATTTGTACCCTCCCAAAGACATTGACCGCTGTAAAAATGACAGGTAAAAAGGCCGGGAATATTTGGAGATGGAGAGATACTCCATGGCAGCATCTCTTTGGATATCTTCTGTGCTGCGTATGAAATAATATGGAGTGGAAATTTTGCATTTATCTCGTTGTAAAGCATATAGGCAATCTCCCCAATTGTAAGCCCGTGCCTGTTCAAAATACCCTCTATTCCTATAAAGGACTCGTACTCCTTGCGCAGCATTGTACCCTCCACCTGTCTTCCTGCCGGATTTATCCTGTCAATTATGTAAACAGGAAGATTCAGGTTCTCCTTCTTAAGTACTTTAAAAAGATTGAGGATGGTTGTGTTAAAAGTGTAGTATCTTGCTCCTACATCCTGAAGTTCTATAACCAGAGCATCAATATCTGTAAGTTTATCAACCCTTGCCGTAAGAGACTCTTCCGAACTTCCGTAGAGGGAGACAAATTCGCATTTATCCATTCCCAGATTGTTATAGGCATCTGTTTTGTCCAGCTTAACCTGATCCTGTAGCTCGCCGAAAAGACCGTGTTCCGGCATAAAAACTCGTTTAAGGACACCTTTTTTGTATAAGGTTTCAAAGAGGTACTCTCCATTTTCGGGATGCCAAGATACCTGATTGCAAAGAAGTGCCACTCTCCCGCTCTTAAGTGCAATATCGGGTTGGTCTAAAAATGGTGTTGTTCTGAAAGAAAACATATCAGATAATATTTTTAATCTCGTTAATAATTTTTTCTGCAATCTCAACAGACTCCTTCTCTGCAGGTGCCTCTGCATAAACTCTGAGAATGGGTTCGGTATTGGATCTTCTGAGATGTACCCAGGAGGAGGTAGAGTCAAATTCAATTTTTAAACCGTCTTTGGTTGTGATTCTCTCATTTAAGTACCTCTCTTTTATTGACTCCAGTATATGGCTGATATCGGTATCCGGTTTAAAATCAATCCTCTTTTTTGTAATGAAATACTTTGGATATCTCTTTTGCAGAGATGTCATTGATTCGTTTTGGAGAGCAAGGTGACTTAGAAAAAGTGCTGCGCCAATAAGTGCGTCTCGTCCGTAGTGAAGGTCGGGTACAATAACTCCTCCGTTACCTTCACCTCCAATAACCGCATTTACTCTTTTCATCTCTGCTACAACATTCACCTCGCCAACCTCAGACGGGTAGTATTTCTCGCCTGCAAGCTCGGTAATATCTTTAAGGGCCCGGGATGAAGAGAGATTGGAGACAGTAGGGCCTTTTTTATATTTTAACACATAATCTGCAACAGAGACAAGGGTGTACTCCTCTCCAAAAGAGTTACCATCCTCATTTATAAGGGCAAGTCGATCGACATCGGGGTCAACAGCCATCCCAAGATCTGCCCCCTCCCTGACAACCATTGCAGAGAGCTGAGTGAGGTTTTCGGGCAAAGGCTCGGGATTGTGTGGAAATCTGCCGTCGGGTTCACAATTTAAAGTTATTGTGTTTACACCCAATGCACTTAGTAGTTTTGGCATTACAACACCTCCAACTGAATTAACGGCATCCAGAACAACCTTAAAACCGGCCCTGTATATTGCCTCGGTATTCACCAAAGGGTGGGCGAGTACAGCTTCGATATGTCTGTCTGTAAAATCTTTGTGTGTTAATATACCCAGCGATTCAACATCTGCAAAAGTCCACTCCTCTCTCTCCGCAATCTGTAAAAGTACCTCTCCCTCCAAAGCACTTAAAAACTCCCCTTTGTTATTAAGGAGTTTAAGAGCATTCCACTCTTTGGGATTATGTGATGCTGTGAGAATTATACCGCCGTCTGCCTTTTCGAACATGACCGCCATCTCAACAGTAGGTGTTGAGGAGAGCCCTGCATTGATAACATCAATGCCGCAAGCCATTAAAGTTCCGCATACAATACTATCTGCCATCTCTCCTGAGATGCGGGCATCTCTGCCGACAACAACTTTATAACGCTCTTTGGAACCTGCCGCAGTTTTTATCAGTGAAGCGTACGAAGCTGTGTATCTGACAATATCAACCGGGGTAAACGAATCTCCGGGTTTGCCTCCGATTGTGCCTCTTATTCCCGAAATTGATTTTATTAGTGTCATATTTTAAAATAAGGGTGTTAAGGTACAAAATTTAACCCTAACACCCAACCTGTAATTTAAGTTGTCTATCTATGCAGGAAGAGCAAGGAATGCTGCTGCAAAGGCAAGGATAGCATAAAGTTCGGGGAATACTCCCAAAATCATTGTCTTACCAAATACATCGTGACCGTTACCCATCTCTACGATACCGTTGGCTACAAGAGATGCCTGTTTAATAGCTGAGTAAAGGCCTACTACACCCAAAGCCAG
>CAZPFI010000021.1:0-20255 GCA_964585795.1 uncultured Muribaculaceae bacterium
ACATATCGGAATCATTGCCTGTGAGATTATAAGTATGGCAAGGCCCATTACAAGCATCATAGAGAACACTTTAGTGCATGATTTTGCGAGCATTACTGCCCTGGTAAACAACCAGACATACAGCATAAGCAGAAAAAGTCCTCCAAACAATCCCCACTCTTCAATTATTATTGCATAGATATAGTCGGAATAAGGGTGGGGCAGAAGATTTCTCTGTGTACTGTTTCCGGGACCTTTACCTACGAATCCAACCGATGCAACGGCAATTTTTGCCATATTTGCCTGAAATGTCTTATCGAGAATGGCCTGTTTTTCCTGAGGTGTCATGGCCTCTTCAACCTTATGCTCCTTTGTAAAGTTTTTTACCCTGTTTACAGCTGTCTCAACCCGGGGGAAAATTGAAAATGCATAATTCAGTAACACAACCAACGCCATCAGGCCAACTGTTATCCCGGCTGTTTTAAAAAGGTGTTTCCACTTTATTCCGGCAATAACAAACATAAGAAACGACACAGCACCCACCAGCAATCCGGTGGATATACTACCATACAGTATCAGCAGAACAACAGAGCCAACCGGGAGAACAATCCGCAACAGAAACTCCTTATATTCGTCAAAATTTCTGGATTCCAATACTTTGGCCAGATATAAAATGACGGCAATTTTTGCAAATTCGGAAGGTTGGAATGATATTCCAAATATTGAGAGCCATCTTTCGGCTTCGTTATAACTGCTGCCTTTAAAAATTGTGGCTAAAAGCAGTCCTATGCTTGCAAGAATACCGAAATTGGAGAGCATCCTGTACCAACCCAATGGGATTTTATAGCAAACATAAAGTGTCGTAAGGCCGAAAAGCACAAATCTCATCTGTTTGAAAAGAAAGTCTGCGGCACTTCTGTTCTCTTTGAATGCCAGAGAGCTGCTGGAAGAGTAAACTGCAGCAATAGAGATAAGAGATAACAGGAAAACTATTATCCATATTACCTTATCTCCTCGTAATTTGTAAATTATGTTGCTGTTCTCCTCCATTTTCTTCAAAGTTTTTGTACTGCCTCCTTAAATTTTTTACCTCTCTCTTCGAAATTTTTAAACAGATCGAAACTTTTACAGGCAGGAGACAACAATACAGTTTCACCGGACATGGCAATTTTGTATGCTGTATTTACCGCCTCTTCTGCCGAATGTGTGTCATAAATCTCATCCACCATCTCTCCAAATACCTTTTTGAGCTTGCTGTTGTCGGCTCCCAGGCAGATAATTGCTCTAACCTTCTCCTTCACCAGGTGGAACAGTGGCTCATAATCGTTACCTTTCTCTTCTCCTCCAGCAATCCAAATCACCGGAGTAGTCATACTCTCCAGTGCATACCATGTCGAGTTGACATTGGTTGCTTTGGAGTCATTAATATAGAGTACATTCCTTACTTTAAGCACCTTCTCCAGCCGGTGTTCGACTCCGTTGAAACTGGACAGACTTTCACGCAATATTTCGTTATCTATGTCCAGAATCTTGCCTGTAATTGCAGCAGCCATAGAGTTGTACAGGTTGTGTTTTCCCTGTAGTGACAACTCACTTATAAACATCTGGTACTCCCGGTCTGTATATTGTACATGCATTTTGTCATCTTTAACATATGCGCCCTGCTCCACCTCTTTTTCTCGACTGAATGGGAGTTGTTTGGCGTGTAATACAATTTTATTAAGGTGTGATATACTTATCTGGTCATCTGCGCAAAATATAAAGCAATCTTCCTTGGACATATTCTGGGTTATCCTGAATTTTGCCTTTATATAGTTCTCCATCTGGTTGTTGTACCTGTCGAGGTGATCGGGAGTGATATTTAGTAAAACTGCAATATCTGCTTTGAAGTCGTACATTCCGTCCAATTGAAAACTGCTTATTTCCAACACATAATAATCGTAATTGCAGGTTGCAACCTGGTATGCATAACTCTGACCAATGTTTCCGGCAAGACCCACATTGAGCCCTGCTTTTTTTAGAAGGAAGTATATGATTGATGCTGTTGTAGTTTTGCCATTACTGCCGGTGACACATATCTTTTTGGATGAGTCGAATTTTCCGGCAAACTCTATCTCTGATATTACCGGAATGTTTAAACCGACAAGCTCTTCTATAATAGGAGTGGTATCTGGTATCCCCGGACTCTTTACAACGACAGATGCGTTAAAAATGCTCTCCCTGGTGTGAACACCCTCTTCGTAGCTTACATTGTGCCTGTCCAGAATAGCACGGGCCTCATCGGTCAATGTATTTATATCTGAGAGAAATACCTCGTAACCTTTTACTGTTGCAAGTACCGCGGCTCCTACACCGCTTTCGCCTCCGCCTAAAACAACCACTCTTGACATATTATCTTATTTTTAGAGTAATTACTGTTAATACTGCCAGTAAAACCGCAATTATCCAGAATCTGGTTACGATTTTTGCCTCAGCAATTGCGTTCCTGGGAGTCTTAATGACAGATTCCGAATCTCCCATCTGAAAATGGTGATGCAGGGGTGCCATTTTAAAAATCCGTACTCCCTTACCATATTTACGCCTTGTGAACTTGAAATAGCTCCTCTGAATTATAACCGAAAGACTCTCAATAAAGAATATTCCGCACAGAATAGGTATTAAAAGCTCTTTCCTTATCATAACTGCTGCAACGGCAATTATGCCACCCAGTGCCAGACTGCCGGTGTCTCCCATAAATACCTGTGCAGGGTAGGAGTTATACCATAAAAATCCTATGAGAGCGCCAATGAAAGCAGCAAGAACAACCACAATCTCTCCCGTATTGGGCAGATACATAATGTTAAGATAGTTGGCGTATATAATGTTGCCTGACAGATATGCCAGAACAGCCAGCGTGGTTACAACAATGGCAGAAACTCCGGTTGTAAGTCCATCCATTCCATCTGTCAGATTGGTTCCGTTAGATACAGCCGTTACAATAAATATTATTGCAATAACATAAACTATCCATGAGGTCATCTCTCCTGTTTTCCCCTTGAAAGGAGATAGCCATGCGTAATCGAACTCGTTGTTTTTTACGAATGGAATTGTGGTCTTTGTGCTTTTTTCATCTTTAAAATAAGACAATCTTGATGCAAATCCCTCCTGCGATACTACCTCTGCCATTGCATCTTTCTCTGCAGGGGTTGAAGGAACCCGTACTACTGCCTCGTCGCTGACATAGAGGGCAATACCAACTATCAGCCCCAGACCTACTTGGCCGAAAATTTTAAATCGTCCTTTCAGCCCCTCTTTATTTTTTTTAAAAACTTTTATATAGTCGTCGACAAAACCTATAATACCCAGCCACACCGCACTTATTATCAAAAGCTGTACATATATGTTTGTGAGGTCTCCAAGCAGAAGGGCCGGGATAATAGTTGCCACAAGTATAATGATTCCTCCCATGGTGGGTGTTCCCTTCTTCTGTAGTTGACCCTCAAGACCCAACTCACGGATATCTTCACCAATCTGTTTTAGGATTAGTCTTTTTATAATTTTTTTACCAGCAAAAAGTGCAATTATCAGCGATAGCAGCACCGCGCCAAACGCCCTGAATGTAATATATCTGAACAAACCCAGGCCCGGGAAATCTATGCTCTCTTTTAAAAATTCGTATATATTGTAAAGCATTGCTTATAGTGTTTTAAAAATTTCTTCGATAATCTCCTTGTCGTCAAAGTGTACTCTTTCGCCTTTAATCTCCTGGTATGTTTCGTGTCCTTTGCCTGCTACCAATATTATTGAACCGGGTGTTGCCAATGCACATGCAGTTTTTATTGCCTCCTTTCTGTCAGTGATAAATAGTGTCCTGGCAACTTCTGTTACAGAATAGCCACTCTTAATCTCCTCAATTATCTCAACAGGGTCTTCAAATCTTGGGTTATCGGAGGTGACAACAATTTTGTCGGAGTATTTCGCCGAAACCTTTGCCATCTCGGGTCTTTTAGCCCTGTCCCGGTTACCTCCGCAACCAAATACAGTAATTATCGTTCTGCCGGCAGCACAATCTTTGAGAGTTTTAAGAACATTCTCCAGTGCATCCGGGGTATGTGCGTAGTCAACTACGGCAGTTAAATCATTTTTCCCTTTAATATACTCCAGTCTGCCTGAGACAGATTTGAGAGCGCTGAGCGAGGTAAGAATCTCTTCATCTGAAGCTCCAAGTAATACTGCAGCAGAGTATACAGCAAGCAGGTTGTACGCATTGTGAGTGCCAATAAATCTTGTCCACACCTCTTTCCCGGAAAAACGCAGCAGCATTCCTTCTATCCCGCTTTCAATTATCCTGCAGTTAAAATTTGCAGGAGAGAGACAAGAGTAGGTGTAGATCTGGGCTCTGCAGTTCTGCGTCATTACCATACCGTTCTTGTCATCAATATTTGTAAGTGCAAAGCAATCTTTAGGGAGTGAGTCAAAGAAGCTCTTTTTAACCCTGATGTAGTCGAGGAATGTTTTGTGATAATCCAGATGGTCGTGTGTTATGTTGGAGAATATGGCTCCGGTAAAGTGAAGACCTGCTATTCTCTTCTGATGAATGGAGTGGGAGCTTACCTCCATAAAGCAGAACTCACACCCCTGTTGAGCCATTTGAGCAAGGAGCCGGTTTACTGATACAGGGTCGGGAGTTGTGTAGATTGTCTCTATGCGTTTATCTCCTATATAATTGGCAATGGTTGATATGAGGCCACACTTATAGCCAAGAGCAGTAAACATTTGATACAGCAGAGTTACAGTAGTTGTTTTGCCGTTTGTGCCTGTTATTCCTACTAGTCTGAGACTGCGTGAGGGATTACCATAAAACTCCGAAGCTATAAGCCCGAGAGCAAGATGTGTGTCGGGTGCTTTAAGATATGTAATACCTTCCCTTATTGTGACACTATCTTCGTATACAACCGCAACCGCACCTGCCTCAACAGCTTTGTCTATAAATTGATGGCCGTCATTTTGCAATCCTTTCAAAGCAACGAACAGCGATCCTCTTTCAACCAATCGGGAATCGCATGTTACCGAACTTATCTCAACGGAGGTCTCTCCGGTGATGGTAATATCCTTCAATATTGCAATTAACTTACTTAACTTCATACTTATCTGATAATTGAAGGTTAATTATTCCATTTTTCAAAAGTGGAGTTTCGTGAGGAGGGTTTTGTGCAACCACTCTGCCTCTTCCTGCAAAACTCACTCTGTATCCCAGGTTTTCCAGTATATACAATGCATCTTTTAAACCCATCCCGCAAACATCAGGAACAATACCATCATATTGAGGTACTGACGCCTGAGCCAATGACTGAATGTTCATATCAAGTGGTGTATTTCCTGGAGATACCGGCTGGAACCAGTGCGGACTGTTGGTGTAAATTTTATCTGCAATTTCACGGAAAACAGGAGCGGCCCATGCACCTCCGTAGAAATTCTCTTTTGTCTTATTTGTGTACAGAACTACTATTACAGAATATTCCGGATTATCGGAGGGAAAAAATCCCGCAAAAGATGCCTGATGTTTTCTGTTTCCCTGACTGTCTTTATAGACTCCGTCAAAAGCAATCTGAGCTGTCCCGGTTTTACCCGAAATCTGATATTTTGGATTATCAATTGATTTTGCCGTTCCCCTCTCAACTACTTTTCGCAGTGCATCCTGTACCTGCTGAACTGTTTTTTTAGAACATATTGATCCGCTGATAACCTGAGGCCCGAACTTCTTTATTACCACTCCGTCTTTCTGAAGGTTCTCCACAAAATAGGGCTTCATCATTTTGCCGTTGTTTGCAATTGCATTATAAAAAGTTAGTGTGTGCAGGGGTGTAAGGAGAGAAAAGTAACCGATTGACATCATAGGAAGAGAGAGTCTGTTCCACGATTGGTCTCCCGGAGTGTATAACTGAGCTCTGGCCTCTCCAGGCAAATCGAGGTTGAATCTTTCGTTAAGTTTCATGTTTACCAGACGGTCAACATAGCTCTTCTCTCTGTTTGAGTAGTATTCAACCACAAGTTTGGCAAACGCCACATTGGAAGACTTCTCAAAGGCCTCCAGAAGTGTAATGTCACCAAATCCGCTATGATGGACATCCGAGAAGGTTGTTGTGCTGTATCTCCAGCGACCGTTACCGGTCTCTACTTTGGTGTTTAGAGTTGCATATCCATCCTCCATCAGCGCCACGAGAGTTGCAAGCTTAAATGTAGAACCGGGTTCGGTTGCATGGCCGATTGCATAATTGTAGGATTCATCAAAAGATCCGTCTCTTCCCTTTTTCATGTTTGCAATAGCTCTGATTGCTCCGCTCTTAACCTCCATTACAATTGCAGTTGCCCCTTCAAAAACATTTGATTTTGAGAGCTGTTGCCTTAAGGCATTCTCTGTTGCCTCCTGAATCTCTATATTAAGTGTTGTCTGGACATCAAGACCATCACTGGGATGTATAATGTCATCACTCTTTGCAGGAACCCACTCTCCTCCAAGCATCCTCCTTACAGTCTGACTTCCGGCACTTCCCCTCAGATATGATTCATAACTCTTCTCTAAACCTGTTCCCGTACCCTCATTATTTATAAAACCTATGGTCCTGTATGCTAACCTGCCATATGGATTTATTCTTCTGTTCCGTTGCTCTGTAATAATCCCTCCTCTGTTAACTCCCTCTTTGAAAATCGGGAACTGTTTTATCTGCAGCATTTCGGAGTAATCAACCAAACGGTTCCCGAGTGCTTTGTACCTTCTTCCCTCTCTTCGTGCGGTTACTATTTCGCGCTTGTATGCAGCTGCACTTTTATCTTGAAAAAATTGAGAAAGCTGCTTTGAGAGGGCATCGATATTGTCATTGAACAGTTTTTCTGAGGGCAGAATACAATCCATCCTTATCTGAAAATAGGGTACAGACGTAGAAAGAGCCCTTCCGTCCATGGCAAGAATGCTTCCTCTGTTTGCTTCAATTTGCTCCTGACGGTATGAGATATCAATATCCGAAATTTTGATGTCGGCAAAGAACTGCAGATAAACCACTCTCCATATTATTCCTATTGTGAGGAGAATAAGGAAAACATATATTACATACACTCTTTTTAAAAATCCGCTCATAACTATCTTAACGGTCAATAACTACTCTTTTGGGTGGATCTGTTGGTGCTTTAAGCTTTGAATTGAGTTGCAGAAGCCGTTTCTCTACCTCCAGCCGTTTGCTTTGAAACTGTAAGCGGGCTGTCTTGCTGGTGTAATCCGATTTTAAATGCTTAAGCTCTCTTTCGTTTCTTCTTTGTATGAGAAGACTCCTCTCCATTCCAAAGTTTATGCTTATGTAGATTATAATGAGAAAAAAAATGAACAGAACAAATGGTGCGTGTTTAATTATTCCGCTATGCAGAAGTATTTGTCCACCAAGTATTTCGTTCATCCAGTTCTTCTTAGCCATAGTTTGGATCGTTAAATTTTTTCTGCCACCCTCAGTTTAGCGCTGCGGGCTCTTGTATTCTCTGCTATCTCTCTCTCCTGAGGCACCACCGGTTTTTTTGTGACTATCCGGAACGGGACGGTATAGTTCCCATAAAAATCCCGGCTGACATCTCCCTGCACATTGCCGGCTCTCATGAACATCTTAACCATCCTATCCTCAAGAGAGTGATAAGTTATAATCACCAGCCTGCCACCTGGTTTTAAAATATCCTTTGTATCGTTCAGGAAAAGCTCCAGGGATTTTAACTCACCGTTTACCTCAATTCTTAGTGCCTGATATATTTTTGCCAGATACTTGTGCTCGGAGTGTTTGGGCAACACAGGAGCGAGTACCCTTTGTAAATCATCGGTGCTTTTAATCTCCGATTTTTCTCTCTCTATGCATATAAGGGATGCAACCCGTCTGCTGTTTTCCACTTCGCCATAATTTCTGAAAAGGTCTGCAAGCTCATTTTGCTGATAACTATTTAAAATGTCTGCTGCACTTTTTTTGGCAAGTTTATTCATCCTCATATCAAGGAGAGAGTTAAACCGGAATGAAAAGCCCCTCTCTTCTGTATCAAACTGGTGCGATGAAACACCAAGGTCTGCAATAATACCGTCCAGTTTTTCTATTTTATGGTAAGCCAGGAAATTCCTGAGAAATCGGTAGTTGTTGTGAACGGGAATCACTCTTTTATCTGCCGGACAATTATTGAGTGCATCTGTATCCCGGTCCATCACAATTAGCCGTCCATGCTTATCAAGTCTTTTTAATATCTCTCTGCTGTGTCCACCTCCACCCAGAGTTACATCTGCATAAATACCGCTACAGGATACAATTAGTGCAGATATACTCTCATCAAGCATTACTGGTGTGTGGTAAGTGCCCATAACTAAATTTTTAACCCAGGATTTTCTCGGCAAGTTGAGAATAATCGCTTCCGGGGAGTCTCTCCTCTCCATAACTCTCTTTTGCCCACACTTCTATTTTATGGTCATTCCCTACAAACAGAACCTCTCTCTTTACACCTATCTGATCGAGTAGTCTTTTTGGAATGAAAATTCTGCCGAATTTTTCATCCGGTTCCACAAGGGCCCGGTCTCTCATATACTCCCTCCAGAAGAGGGCGTGCTCTTTCCTGAAAAAATTGAGACGCGATTTCACCTCCTCCGATTGTCTTATCCACTCATCGTAAGAGTACATCTCAAGACAGTTAAAGTAGAGGTCTTTTTTTACTACAAAACGGAGGTCGGGACCAATACCGGGCATAGATTTAAGAGACGAAGGAAAAACAATTCTTCCTTTATCATCAACCTTTGCGCTGTATTCTCCTATAAACTTTATCATTCCCACAATTTTCCCCGTTTATTGTCTTAGGCAAATTTATAGAATCTTTTCCATTTTTTTACAAAATTTTACAATTTTTTCCACAGTTTTTTCCACATTTATTAATAAAATCTTTATCTTCGGATTTGAAAAACCAATAGATATGCCCAGAATACTACTATTTGCAATAGTTTTCACCCTTGTTTCGTGCCGGGTTGTCAATGAAAAAAATGAGAATGAAACACTGCAGACAACCATACCAGATCATGAGGTCTTTGAGTTTGGATTTCCTGCGTCTCAGTTTGAGTCTCATGAAGGGTATATCAAACGCGGGCAGTTCTTCTCTAATTTGCTCACGGAACTAGGTGTTCCACAGTCACAGATATACTCTCTTACACAAGCTTCTGCAGGTGTGTTTGATTTAAGAAAAATAAGAGTGGGTAATCCATACAAAGCATTTTTTACCACCGACGATAATCCCAGACTTGCATATCTTGTTTACGAGGATACAAAGACCAATTTTGTGACTTTTGGGCTGTACGACACTCTGTTTGTCAATATTTCGGAAAGAGAGATAAGAAGGGTTTTAAAGTATGCACAGGCAACCATAACCACATCGCTGTGGAACGATCTTGTAAGAGAAGGTATTAATCCGATTCTCTCTAACAGATTATCAGAAATATATGCATGGTCAATCGACTTCTTCGGTCTTAGAAGAGGAGATTCATTCAGTGCGGTTTATGAAGAGCTTTATGTGGGAGACAGGTTTCTTGATATAGGCACAGTTTTTACATCTACATTCACTCACGCAGGCAGAGAGTACCAGGCGTACCGTTTTATTCAGGACGATATTCCGCAATACTGGAACGAAAAAGGTGAGAATTTAAGAAAGGCATTTTTGAAAGCACCTCTTAGTTTTACCAGAATCTCCTCGGGCTTTTCCCATGCAAGAAGGCATCCGGTGACCAGAGTTGTAAGGCCGCATACCGGTGTAGATTATGCAGCACCAAGGGGAACTCCTGTAATGAGTATAGGTGACGGGGTTGTAACTCAGCGTAACTATGCAGGTGCAGGGGGAAACACCGTGAGAATAAAGCATAATTCGGTATATACCACAGCATATCTGCACCTTGACAGGTTTGCCAGAGGATTGACTGTAGGGAAAAGAGTAAGACAGGGCGAGGTGATAGGTTATGTAGGCAGCACGGGTCTTTCAACAGGTCCGCATCTCGATTTCAGAGTGTGGAAAAACGGAACCCCTATAAATCCACTTACAATGGAGGCACCTCCCGCTGACCCCATTAAAAAGCAGAATTCACAACTGTTCAGCAGTACAGTAGAGTCGATGAGGTTTAAAAGAGACTCACTAATCTCTGCAAATTTCCTCGACTCTCTTGTGCTTAGGTTGGGAAAGAGGTGACAAGGTGTTATCTTTGCTGTCAAATAAAATTTTATGGCAGACGAAAAGATAATTTTTTCAATGAATGGTGTCGGTAAAATATTACCGAACAGTAATAAAGCAATTCTTAAGGATATATATCTCTCCTTTTTTTACGGAGCAAAAATCGGAATAATCGGCCTTAACGGTTCGGGTAAATCTACACTATTGAGAATTATAGCCGGAGTAGAGAAGTCATTTGCCGGAGAGGTAGTATGGGCTCCCGGATACAGTGTCGGATTTCTGGAGCAGGAGCCTGTACTTGATGATAAAAAAACCGTATTGGAGATAGTTCAGGAGGGAGCCGGAGATATTATCGGCTGGTTAAAAGAGTATGAAGAGGTGAATGCCAGATTTGCCGAACCAATGGACGACAATGAGATGAATGCCCTTATAGAACTGCAGGGAGAGCTTACCGATAAAATTGAGCAACACAATGGATGGGATATTGACTCCAGATTGGAGAAGGCAATGGATGCACTACAATGTCCCGAACCGGATGCATTGATTAAGCATCTGAGCGGAGGAGAACGCAGACGAGTAGCACTTTGCCGTTTGTTACTCAAGGAGCCCGATGTACTTCTTCTTGACGAACCTACCAACCATCTTGATACCGAGAGTATTCAATGGCTTGAGGCACACCTTCAGCAGTATAAGGGAACAGTTATCGCTGTCACTCACGACCGTTACTTTCTGGATAATGTTGCAGGATGGATTCTTGAGTTGGACAGGGGAGAGGGAATTCCCTGGAAGGGCAACTATTCATCCTGGCTCGATCAAAAGTCAGCCAGACTTGCTCAGGAGGAGAAGCAGGAGAGTAAAAGAAGAAAAACTCTGGAGAGAGAACTCGAGTGGGTAAGGATGGCACCTAAGGCAAGGCAGGCAAAATCCAAGGCTCGTTTGGGAGCTTATGAAAAATTACTCAACGAGGATGGTAAGGTGAAAGAGGAGCGTTTGGAGATATTTATTCCAAACGGACCACGGTTAGGAAACAGGGTAATTGAGGCTGACAATGTAACTAAGGCATTCGGTGACAGAATTCTGTTCGAAGAGCTCAGCTTTAAGCTTCCTCCGGCAGGAATCGTGGGAATAATCGGGCCAAACGGAGCAGGAAAGACAACACTCTTCAGAATGATTATGGGAATAGAGAGTTCGGATACCGGATCATTTACTGTAGGAGAGACAGTTAAGATTGCTTATGTCGATCAGCAACACAAAAAGATCAATACCGATAAAACTGTTTATGAGACAATTGCCGACAATTCGGAGTTTGTTAAACTGGGAAACAAAGAGGTAAATGCCCGGGCATATGTTTCAAGATTCAATTTCTCAGGAGCAGATCAGGAGAAGCTTTGCGGTATTTTGTCTGGTGGTGAGAGAAACAGACTGCACCTGGCACTTACTCTTAAAGAGGAGGCCAATGTTTTGCTGTTGGACGAACCAACCAATGATGTGGATGTAAATACAATAAGGGCACTTGAGGAGGGATTGGAAAATTTTGCAGGTTGTGCTGTTATCATCTCTCACGACCGCTGGTTTCTGGACCGCGTAGCTACACATATCCTTGCTTTTGAAGGAGATTCAAAAGTTTATTTCTTCGAAGGAACCTATTCGGAATACGAAGAGAATAAAAAACGCCGTCTTGGTGATGTTACGCCAAAGAGGTTTAAGTATAAGAGACTCACACGGTAATATTATTCTGAATCTCTATCGGAAAGTTCCAGCCAACGGTGTTCCATCTCACTTATTTCGGCTAAAAGAGCAGAGTATCTTTGCGAATTGGCAATCAGCATTTCGGGGGAGAGCTCCCCGGAGTTGAGAGCACTCTCCAGAGTGATCTTTTCTCTCTCCCTCTCCTGCAATTCTTTCTCTACGAATTCCAGCTCTCTTCTCTCTTTGAATGAAAGTTTTTGCCTGCTATCCTCTTTTCTTTTAACAGCAGAAGACTTTGTCTCCTTTATGCCGGATTTACTCTCTTTGAGTGAATCATTGACATTCCGGCGGTATTCCGAATATTTGCACACATAGTCCTTTATTAATCCATCTCCCTCAAAAACAAAGATATGCTGTGCTATTTTGTCCAGAAAAAATCTGTCGTGTGAAACCACAATTACGCACCCGGCAAAGCTCTCAAGGTACTCCTCGAGGATGTTGAGTGTCATTATATCAAGGTCGTTTGTAGGTTCGTCCAGAATAAGAAAATTTGGACTCTGCATTAAAACAGTAACAAGGTACAGGCGTCTTTTTTCGCCTCCGCTCAGTTTTTCAATCTTTGTGTTGTGAGTTGAGTGGGGGAAGAGAAAACGGGTAAGAAAGCGTCCCACATCCATCATCGAGCCGTCTGAAAGGGTAACTACTTCGGCATATTTTCTTACAGCATCTATTACCGTATCGTTTTTGTCGAAATTGAGTCCGTTCTGACGGTAGTATCCGAAAACTACGGTCTCTCCATGCTCAATAACTCCCGATACAGGTTGAAGCATTCCGGATATTATGTCCAGAAAAGTGCTTTTACCCACACCGTTAGCACCCACAAGCCCCAACTTCTCTCCCCTGGAGAAGTTATATGTAAAATTCTCAATGGTCTTTAAATCGCCCCAACTGTGACAGACATTCTTACAATTGATAATCTTTTTACCCAAACGCGAAGTAGCTGTGTCGATTTTTATTTTATCATCCTGTACTTTTTGATTAGCTCTCTCCTGTATATCGTAAAATGCTTTAATACGATACTTGGCCTTAGTAGCTCTTGCCTGAGGCATTCTTCTCATCCACTCGAGTTCGGTACGGAAAAGGTTTCTGGCTCTCTCAGTAGTGGTGTTGAAATTACGGATTCGCTCCTCTCTCTTCTCCAGAAAGTAAGAGTAGTTTCCTTCGTACTCAAACAACTTACCCCCTTCCAATTCAATAATTCCTGTGCATACCCTGTCGAGGAAATACCGGTCGTGTGTAACCATAAGCAGAGTGATGCGGCTTCTCTTTAAATACTCCTCCAGATACTCGATTATCTCCAGATCGAGATGATTTGTGGGCTCATCAAGTATAATAAAGTTACTTCCTTTAATGATAATTCCGGCAATTGCCACCCTCTTCCTCTCTCCTCCGGAGAGCTCTCCCATGGTGAGACCAAGATTATTTAACCCCATTGAAGAGAGAACCTGTTTCACTTTGATTTCATGCTGCCAATCCCTGGTTCCACAAATCAGATGGTCGTATATTGTAACTGATGACTCAAATGCCGGGTCCTGTTCCAGATATGCAATTTCACTTGTGTTAAAAAGCTGAACTGTACCACACTCACCATTGGAATTGAAATCGGGAGTGTCTATCCCGGCTATTATCTTAAGCAAGGAGGTTTTCCCGGTTCCATTGGGAGCTATCAGAGCTATTTTTTCTCCCTCATTTATGTTTAAATCAAGCTCTTCGAACAACACTTTTGTTCCGTAACGCTTTGATATTCTTTGTGCCTGTAATACTGATGCCATTTAGCAAAGTTAATCAATTATAATTATAATATTTTGTTACATTTGTATAAATATTAGACTCTTATGAAGAATGCACTTTTGGTGTTAACCGCTATCCTGATTAGTTGTTCGATGGTTAATGCGCAACAATATTTCGACAACAACTGGAACAGATGCTCACAGGCAAGAGCCCGTTATATAGTAGAAACGGGTACAGAGAACAAGGATGAACATATTGTACGGACTAAAATTAAAGATGAAGTCTCGGATAGTTATTCAATATACAAGACCAAAGATTTTAAAAATGGGGAGATGGTGCATTTCAGTAAAGATGGTGATACGCTTGTAATATCAAACTATTTAAACGGCAAGATGGAAGGAGACTATAAACAATGGAAACAAGGGCATGGTCTTTACAAAACAGCAACTTACCGGGATGGTGAGGAGGATGGTATAACAGAGTATCTTTTCCCAAATGGTATAGTTTCTGCAAGATATATGATGAAGAGGGGAAAGAGGCAAAAGAGTGAATTCTGGAATGAGGATGGTTCTCAACTGGATAAGACAGAGAGTGCCTATATCGTGCCCGGTTTTAAAGGGAAAGATGAGAAACCATTTGTCAGGTGGGTATCCCAAAATCTGGTTTATCCCCAACTCTGCAAAGATCTTGACATTGAGGGGACTGTAATGGTCTCATTCACAGTTGGGAAAGATGGAAAAGTGAGAGATGCAAAGGTTATCGACAGCCCTCATTACATGTTGTCATTGGAAGCAATAAGAGTTATAATGAACTCACCCCCATGGACGCCCGGAAAAATCCACAATCAGATATCTGAAAGAAGTTATACAATGCCGGTGATTTTCAGGATAGTTGAGACCAGGTAGATCTGTCTGGGGTGATAATCAGTGTTTAAGCAAAGAATTTGTTAACTTTTTTGAGTGCAGTTGGAAGCGCAAAAACAACAACTCTGTCATATGGTTTTATTTCGGTATCACCCAGTGCAATAACACTGTTATTACCCCGTATGACACCCCCAATGATTGCATCTTTGGGAAACCCCAGATTTCTTATCTTATCGCGTGTTATATAGCTGTTGGGATTAACTATAAACTCCAGTATCTCGGCATCAGAACCATTAAGGCATTTTATTGACTGCACCTTATTGGAAAGGGTAAACCGGAATATTCTGCTTGCAGTAATGAGCTTCTTGTTAATTACAGCATCAACACCCATACCCTCTGCCAGCTTTATGTAATCGATATTCTCTACCTCTGCTATAGTTTTGGCAACACCCATTCTCTTTGCCATTACGCAGGAGAGAATGTTTGTTTCGGAACTACTTGTAACAGCCACAAAAGCGTCAAAATCATTTACATCCTCCTCTATTAAAAGGTCGGTGTTACGGGCATCTCCGTTAATTACCAGCGTCTTTTTAAGATTTTCGTTAAGAACATCGCATCTCTCCCGCCTCTTCTCAATCAGTTTTATATAATCGACGCTTCCCTCCAGCTTTCTTGCCACCATTTCTCCAATTCTTCCACCTCCAACAATCATCAATCTTTTAACATCAATGTTGTTCTTTCCGGAGAGACTCATCACCTCCTGTGCTCCCGACCGCCTGGAAATAACAAAAACAAGATCGTGCAGTTTAAACTGTGTGGAGCTGCGGGGGATTATTGTCTTACCCTCTCTGGATATTGCAACTGCACGGTACTGGAGCTCTCCCGCTGCAGTAAAATCTGCAAGGGTTTTGTCCAGTAGCGGAGCACCGTCATCGAGCCGGAAAACTATAAGCTGTAACTTACCTCCGGAGAAGTCCATAAATTCCGAGGTGCCGGTCTGCTTCAGAAGATCAATTATCTCATGGGATGCAATTTTTTCTGGATAGAAGAGCAAATCAATGCCCATCTCTGTAAAGAGAAGTTTGTTTTCGTTTTGGAGATACTCGTCGTTGTTTATTCTTGCCGTCACCTTTGCACTACCCATTCTTTTTGCCAAAAGGGCACTGATAAGGTTTACATCCTGTTCCTGGGAGGGGCTGACAGCTATAAAGAGGTCGGCTTTGGAGGTTCCGGCATACGCCAGAGTTCTGATGGATGTAGGGGAACCAAAAACTGTAATCACATCAGAGCTCTCGGCAACCCTGTTTAACCTTGCCTCGTCGTTATCGATGATGGTAAGGTCGTGGTACTCATTGCTGAGCATCTTGGCCAGGTGACTGCCAACTTCTCCTGCACCGGCGATCACAATTTTCATCTTATAAATATTTAATACTCCTCCTCGTTAAAGAAGAAGTCCTCTTTACTGGGGTAATCCGGCCAGATATCTTCAATGCTGTCATAAACCTCTCCATCATCTTCCAGGTCTTCAAGGTTTTCAATGACTTCAAGCGGTGCTCCCGATCTGGTAGCATAATCTATCAACTCTTCTTTGGTTGCCGGCCATGGTGCATCCTCAAGTTTAGATGCTAATTCAAGTGTCCAATACATAGTGTAAACAATTAGAAGTTAAGGACTTGTGAAAATATGCCCAAAATAGTCTGCGAAGATAATTAATAATTTTTAAAAAACAAGATTATTGATGCCAGAAATCGTCAGGAATATTATTTGTCATTGCTAAATACCTGGCATACACATATAGATAATCTGACAGACGATTCAGATATTTAATTGAGGCCTCAATCCGTGGTTCCGGTATAAATACAATTGAAGCTCTTTCTGCTCTGCGGCAAACAGTCCGTGCAATATGACACTCGGCTGAGACCCGCGGCCGTTCGGGTAAAATAAATGCATTTTGGGGAGGGAGCTGTTCTGTCATCAGATCAATCTGCTTTTCCAGAAACTCAATCTCAAGAGGATTAATCTCTTTAATTCTGGATGCCTTATCACTCTCGGATGCGAAATGGGCAGCCACAAGCATAAGGTTACTCTGTATTCTCCTAAGATTTTCATGGAGCGGCATCCCTAATGCATCAGCTCTCAGAAGTGCAATATGAGCAATTAATTCATCAACATGTCCGTATGCATCAACACGGGGATCGTCCTTACTCACCCTTGTCCCGCCTACCAAAGATGTTGTACCTTTATCACCGGTTTTTGTATATACCTTCATATCAATGTTGTATGGGGTTTCTATTGGGTTCGTCAGATTCAATTATTCCATCTCTGAGTCGTATTATCCGCCTTGCATGTCTTGCAATATCCTCCTCGTGAGTCACTACAATTATTGTATTCCCCTTTTTGTATATCTCATTGAAAAGGAGCATAATATCGTTGGAGGTTTTGGAATCGAGATTTCCGGTTGGTTCGTCGGCAAGTATAATTGATGGTTTGTTTACAAGAGCTCTGGCAACCGCAACCCTTTGACGCTGACCTCCAGAAAGCTCATTGGGTTTATGATGCATTCTGTCCAGCAGATCAACACTCTCAAGGGTGTCGGTGGCGCGTCTGGCTCTCTCATCCTTGCCTATTCCGGCATAAATCAGTGGGAGTGCAACATTGTCCAAAGCAGTATATCTTGGCAAGAGATTAAAGGATTGAAAGATAAAGCCAATCTCTTTATTACGGACATCTGCCAGTTGATTATCATCCATCTTAGAGACATCGGTACTGTTAAGAATATAGGTTCCATCTGTTGGACTGTCCAGACATCCGACTATATTCATCAAAGTTGATTTCCCCGAACCGGATGGCCCCATTATGGCTACATATTCATTTTGATTGATAACAATATCAACTCCGTTAAGAGCTTTCACCTGCTGTGTGCCTACCTTGTAGAACTTCTTGATTCCAAGCATTCTGATGATTTCTCTGCTCATCTTTTTAATCTTTTGTATGCAAATCTATAAAATAAAGAGATTAACCTTACTTTTTATTTGAGGATAGATGGTTTTTGATTCCGAAAACATTGCTTTAACTGCCTCTTTACCCTCTTCTGTTATCTCGATTGTATTGCTGTTAACATAAAGTGAAATGTGCTTTTCGATAACACCGGGGCTTAACTCTTTTGCGTATGAATTTACATACTCCATTACAGATGAAGGATTTTCCAGGGCAAATACAATACTTCTTCTAAGCACTCTTTCCATTTTCTGCATCACATTCAAATTATATCTCCGGCTGATTGCAATACCGCCTAAAGGTACGGGCAAAGAGAATTTCTCCTGCCATATATGGCCAAGATCTGCTATGAGAGATAGACCTTTTTGTGAGTATGTGAATCGTCCTTCATGGATAATAACGCCTGCATCAAACTCACCTTCAAGTACCCTTTGCTCTATTTGGGAGAAAATGACCTCCTCTGTTCTCTTAAGAGATGGAAACAGGATGCCAAGCAAAAGTGCAGCTGTGGTTTTATCTCCGGGAATTGCTATTGTACCATTTTCAAGATGTGATATCTCCGGTAAACCGGCGGGGGAAAGTTTAAAATTCTTTTGACTGGTTACAAGAAGAGGTCCGTTGTTGTACCCGAGTGCACTTCCGCATCTTAGCATTGCATATTTATCTGAAATATGAAAAAATGCATGATAACTCATTTTACATACATCATACTCTGCACGGGCTGCTCCTTTATTCAAACTCTCCACATCTTCCACAAAGATGTCAAAAGATAAACCTTCGCAATCGACCAGGTTGTTAACAATTGCGCAAAATGCAAACGTATCGTTTGGACATGGAGAAAAAGCAAGTTTTAACCTCATTATATCAGAGACTCTAAAAGTCTTTTATTTGCCTCTCTCAAGGAGTCCAGGGCAAGTGGTATATCCCACTTCGAGCGATCTCTTTCACCTACCTGATTGGAAACCGATCTTAATTCAAGAAATGGAACACCCTCCAGAATACAAACATAAAAGAAGGCAGCACCCTCCATACTCTCTATCTGTGGTTGAAAATCTTTTTGCAGCTGCTCTTTTTTGCCTGGTAATCCACTGACAGTTTGCACAGTTACTGCTGTTGCAGAGTTGTAAATGCCTAGTGCAGACTCTGTTTTTGGAGACAACAGAGGAGAGTTTAGAGCACCGTTCCTGAAGGGGTGTGTGTTTTCATCAAGAATCTTATAATCGAAAAGTGTTTCAAAGCCCGAATAAGTTTCAAACCCCAGATCTCCAAAATACTCTTTTGTTATCCTTGCAACGGTACCCAAGGGGAAAAGGGGAGAAAAAGTGCCTGCAATGCCAATATTAACTGCCAGGTCAAATTTCTCAACAGAGGTGTTAAGAGTCTTTGTGAGTCTGTAACTGGTAGAGGTTGTTCCAATACCCGTCAACATAAATGTCACATCAAGGGCAGCTTTACCGGATGGACTAATGGAGTTATATGCCTGTCGTGCTGTAATTAGTTCCTCCTCCTCTGCCGCTGTTATCAGAATTCTCATAAGAGTGATTTTTTTAGTAAGTTTGCGCGAAATTAGGCAAATATTATGGCATATACAAAGATAGAGCATTACGATGAGGATGTTACTCAGAATCTTGCAAAACAATATAAGGAGGTATTGGAACTGATTGGAGAGGACCCGCAAAGGGAGGGTCTGAAACTAACTCCGGTGAGAGTTGCACGCTCAATCCAATTTTTAACACAGGGGTACAACATGGATCCTGAGGCGATTCTTAATTCAGCCAAATTTAAGGAGGAGTACCAACAGATTGTACTGGTAAAAGATATAGAGCTATACTCATTGTGCGAACACCATATGCTTCCCTTCTATGGTAAAGCTCACATTGCATATATTCCAAATGGCTACATTACAGGGCTCAGCAAGGTGGCCAGGGTAGTGGAGGCATTTGCGAGGAGATTGCAGGTACAGGAACGGCTTACCGTCCAGATAAGGGATTGCATTCAGGAAACACTAAATCCTCTGGGTGTTGCTGTGGTGATTGAGGCAGCCCATATGTGTATGCAGATAAGAGGAGTGCAGAAGCTAAACTCAGTAACCACAACCTCTGCTTTTACCGGGGCTTTTCTCAGGGATATAAGAACCAGAGAAGAGTTTATGCATCTGATTGGTGTCTCAATACATTGACATCTGTGACTCTTCCCAATTTGATTGAGAGCGAGAAATCGAACTGAAGACCACCGTTATACCTGTTTTTTACAGATATTGAGCCACCGTGAAGCAAAATCGCATTTTTCACAATAGACAGACCTAGTCCACTACCGCCGCTTTTTCTGCTTCGTCCTTTTTCTACCCGGTAAAAACGCTCAAAAATACGTTCCAGATGCTCCTCGGGAACACCCTTTCCTGTATCGTAGTAGGTGAAATGTACCATATTCCCCGATATTGCGGTCTGTTGGATAAATATGTCAGTTCCCTCTCCGGCATGCTCTATTGAATTGTCAATAAGATTTTTAAAAAGAGAGTAGATTAAAAGATAGTTGCCTTCTATTTCAAGTTGCAGTTCAATATTTACTGCGAATCTTATGTTCCTCTCTTCCAGCTTAAACGAAAGGTCGTTCTCTATTTCCCGTATGCAGCTGCAAATGTTTATCTTCTGGTAGTCGAATTTATCTGCGGGGTCCTCTATTTTATTGAGAATAGCAATATCATTTACAATGGCATTAAGTCGAAGAGTTTGTGCAAGT
>CAZPFI010000022.1:0-19847 GCA_964585795.1 uncultured Muribaculaceae bacterium
TTAAGACATACTTTTTTAGGGTAGTTGTCCTGTGTCTCTATTACAAACTCCTGTTTTTTCCACTCTCCACGGGCACTGCTACCCGTCTGAACCGGTAACTTAGATATGAGAGTACCTGTTAACTCCAGTGCCATAACTTATTATTTATTGTTTTGCTTTCTTTACCGAAATAAGTTCAACTTCAAATACCAGAGTAGAACCGGGCTCAATTTTTTCACCGGCTTTTTGTGCACCGTAAGCAAGATCGGCAGGAATGAAAAGCTCAATTTTACCACCTTCGCTAACAAACTGCATACCCTCAACCCATCCGGGGATGAACTGATTAAGAACCAGTGTTGCAGTCTGTCCTCTCTCATATGATGAGTCAAACTCGGTACCATCAATAAGTGTGCCTTTGTAATGTACCTCAACTGTATCCTGCGGCTCCGGTTTAATTCCGTTACCCTCTGAAAGAATCTTGTATTGCAGGCCGCTTTCCAGTTCAACAACACCTGCTTTGGTTTTGTTATGCTCAAGGAATTTTGCGCCTTTCTCTGTGTTCAGAACATTTACTGCTTCCTGCTTTTTGATAAGGTAATTTGTGATAATTTCATTTGCCACATTCATATCAACTTTGAGAGTTTTACCGTCAAGAACATCGTCAATTGCTTTATGAATCTCTTTTCTGTTAAGATCTTCAAACTCTTTTACCTGGCTTACCATCGAACCCAGAGAGGCTCCGATTGCATAGCTCACAGAGTCCTGAAACTCTTTGGTAATTCCCGGAAGTTGTGCGCTTTTTGAGCTGTTGCAAGAATAAAATAGAATTAGTGCAGATAGAATTAAAGTAATGGATTTAATTGTTTTCATGTGATTTTTATTAAGTTGTTTTATTTGTTTAGCTAACAAGTCTTCTCATTCTTGGTTTTGGTTTTTCGGTTGTAAACCTCAAAGCAGTCAATCCAATGGCTGCAGCCAAAAACGAAGTGATGATAATTGACCCTTTTCCTTCATTTATCATCATTTCGTTTGAAAACGCTAAGCTATCAATAAAAATTGACATAGTAAAACCAATTCCGGCAATTATACCAACAGAGAAAAGCTGACTCCATCTGACATCTTTTGGCAGCTCTGCAATTTTTAACTTACATGCAATGTATGATGCAATAAAAATTCCCAGTGGTTTACCCACAAGAAGACCAAGAAAGATGCCGGTAAATATTTTAGGCATGGCATTGACTTGAGGCAGAACATCAAGAGACACACCTGCATTTGCAAGCGCAAACACCGGCATAATTGAGTAGGTAACCCATGGATTTATAGTGTGTTCAAATCTGTTTATAAGTGGGTTGGCTTTTCTTAAAGTGCTGTGAAGACTATGTATAAGATTTAATTGCTTTTTATTTGCAAGGACATTAAGTTCACTTCTGCTGGATTCGCGGAATTTATCAAGAAAATACTTGCTGCGGACATAAAACCGAACTTCATTTATGGAGGCCCTTGCCGGTATGCACATTGCAAGAGCAACGCCTGCTATTGTTGCATGTATTCCCGATTGGTAAACAAAGTACCACAATAAAACACCGGGAACAAGATATAAGCCAGCATTATGAATGTTCATACGGTTAAAAAGCATAAGCAGCAGGATAATCCCTCCGGCATATACAAGATAGTGAAAGTGCAGTTCGTGACTTGGATAAAACACTGCCAGCACCAAAATTGAACCAATGTCATCTACAATTGCCAATGCGGTAAGAAAAATCTTTAAAGAGACCGGCACTCTGCTCCCGAGTAATGATATAACACCGAGTGAAAAAGCAATATCTGTTGCCATAGGAATACCCCATCCATTTTGTCCCGCCTCTCCGCTGTTAATAATTGTATATATTAAGGCGGGTGCAACCATTCCTCCGATTGCTGCAAGAATAGGGAGAGAGGCCTGTTTAAATGACGAGAGCTCCCCAACAATCATCTCTCTCTTAATCTCAAGCCCTACAACAAAAAAGAAGACCACCATCAAAGCATCATTAACCCAGTGAAGCAAAGACATCTCCAGTTTGAAATTACCAATTGAGAAATCCGCAGAGATATTCCAGACATCCTTAATAAAATTCATTGATCCTGAATTGGCAGCAAATAGTGCCAAAAGTGTTGCAGTAAGAAGAACGATGCCTCCGACATAATTATTGTTTATAAATATGCCGAAAACATTATAGATATCTTTTCTGCGGTTGAATTGCTGGCGTGAAAGAGTAAAAGACATTTGGTAATAAAAGAGACAGTTGTATTTTTGGAATTATCTGGTTGAATTAAGATGGGTATAAATGCACAGTTTGTATAAAATCCTGGCACCAACATTTGAGTCCCATTGGTCGTCCCCACCGGGCGCCACTTCACATAAATCGAAACCTATTATTTTTTTTCCTGAATTTGCAAGCATAAAAAGTAGGAAATCAATCTCTCTGAAACTAAAACCTCCGGGAACAGGAGTTCCCGTATTTGGACACAGTTCGGGCGAAAGACCGTCGATATCAAATGAAATATAAACATTTGCAGGCAGGCTCGAAATTATATCCTCACACTGCTTTTTCCAACTCTCTCCTTTGAAAAGATTGCCCCTGACTTCAAAATCGGTAAAGCATCTTATTCGTGGGTCGGAGTCAATAATATCTGCCTCCTGTTGACAAAAATCCCGGATACCTGCCTGAGTGAGCTGGGAGATCTGGGTTATTTGATTTAGCGCATTATAAAGTATAGAGGCATGGGAAAATGTAAACCCCTCATAAGCAATTCTGAGATCGGCATGAGCATCAATGTGTAATATGCCAAAATCGTCATATCTCTCAGAAATTGCAATCATCTGTCCCAGCGGAACACTGTGATCTCCACCAACTATGCCCGGTATCTTTCCCATGTCCAAGAGAGTAGATGACATCTGATATACCAGTTGATTTAATTTTTCTCCACCTCTGTTTACGGCATCAAGAGAGTTTTGTACATCTGCCAGGTTACCACCGGACTCCCAGTTTTTTATAACTTTTTCGGCATCTTTCCTTAGCCGTTTATTGAGTTTTATAATGGATTCTGACTCGGGAAGAGTGCCAATTTTTATTTTCCAGGCATCAGGTATGTTAACATCAAACAGATCAACCTGCAGTGAGGCCTCTTTTATTGATTCGGGGCCTTTGCAGGTACCATCTCTGTAAGATGTCGTAACATCCCATGGTACAGAGATAAGGGAGATAGAGGCCTCTTCCGGCAACACAGGCAGCCCGAAATAATTGCCATTTGCCATTCCCGGCTCATTAGGATTGAATGTCGTCATACTATGCCCTCTCTTATTATGTCGTGTATATGCACCAAACCTGCATAATTACCTTTATCCAAAACAACTACTGAGGTTATTTTGTTTCTCTCCATAAGATTAAATGCCTTAACAGCCAATTGTGATGCCTCTATGGTTTTAGGTGTTGCCGACATTATGTCGGCAGCCCTGAGCGAATCGAAAGAGAGTCCCTTCTCAAGCATTCTTCTTACATCACCATCGGTAATTATCCCCAACAACTCTCCATTTTCTCCAAGTACTACTGTGGCTCCCAGTCTGTTGGCAGAGATATTGATTATTGTATTGTGTATAGTCTCATTCGGAGAGACTGCCGGTCTGGCGTTTTTGTCAAGTAAATCGGAAACTCGTGTATAAAGTCTTTTACCCAGAGATCCACCGGGATGCAACCTGGCAAAATCGGCCTCGGTAAATCCTCTCATACTAAGCAGTGATACAGTAATCGCATCTCCCATAACAAGTTGAGTTGTTGTGCTGGATGTTGGAGCAAGATTATTTGGGCAGGCCTCGCTGCTTACCGTAGTTCTTATGATATGGTCTGCCTGAGTTGCAAGATATGAGTTGCAATCAGATACCATTGCAATTATCTTGTTTCCCAGTCTTTTTATTAAAGGAACCAGCACTTTAATCTCAGGAGTGTTACCGCTCTTTGATATACACATAACCACATCATTGGGTTGAATAATCCCAAGATCGCCGTGGATGGCGTCGGCTGCATGCATAAATACAGAAGGAGTTCCTGTTGAGTTTAGTGAAGCCACAATTTTACTGCCAATAATTGCACTTTTCCCGATACCGGTTATAATGAGGCGCCCTTTACTGTTGAAAATAAGTTTAATAGCATCAACAAAACTGTCATCCACATATTCGGCAAGTGCTGCAACAGCAGATGCCTCTTTGCCGATAACATCTTTAGCCAGTTGCTTGATTTGTGAATAAGAATTATTCATAAAATTTTGCGATGAAAAAACAATTAGATAACTTAGAGTCGCAAAGGTAACTATTTTTGTAAATTTAATAAGTTATTCCCCTTTTTTTAGTATGCAATTCAACTCCGGTTTTCTGCACCTCGAACTTAAAAAATATTTCGGATTCACCTCATTCAAAGGGCAACAGGAAGAGATAATTACCCATTTAATGTCCGGGAAGGATGCATTTGTATTAATGCCTACCGGAGGTGGGAAATCGTTGTGTTACCAACTCCCCGCACTATTGATGGATGGAACTGCCATCATAATCTCTCCTCTGATTGCCTTAATGAAAAACCAGGTTGATGCTATAAGAGGTTTTATAATTGAGAGAGACGGAATTGCACATTTTCTTAACTCCTCATTGAATAAGGGGCAGATACAGGAAGTCAAGGAAGATCTGTTATCCGGGAAAACCAAATTACTTTATGTTGCTCCGGAATCTTTGACAAAAGAGGAGAATGTATTGCTTCTTAAAAATATTAAGATATCATTTTATGCAGTTGATGAGGCGCATTGTATATCGGAGTGGGGCCACGACTTCAGGCCTGAATACCGGAGAATCAACCCAATAGTCAAGGAGATTGGAGAGGCGCCTGTTATTGCTTTAACGGCAACAGCTACACCTAAGGTTCAGAGTGACATACAGAAGAATCTTGGAATGCTGCACGCCAGGGTTTTTAAGTCATCCTTTAACAGATCGAATCTCTATTACGAAGTCAGGCCCAAAGGAAACATTGAGAAGGAGATTATTAAATTTCTCAAAAAAAACCAGGGCAAGTCAGGAATAATATATTGCCTCAGTCGCAAAAAAGTTGAAGAGACTGCCCAGTTCCTCAATGTAAATGGCATAAGAGCCCTCCCATACCATGCAGGTCTCGATGCAGGCACAAGAGCTAAGAATCAGGATAAGTTCCTGATGGAGGAGGCCGATGTTATCGTTGCAACTATTGCATTTGGCATGGGCATAGATAAACCTGATGTGCGGTTTGTATTACACTATGATATGCCCAAAAGTCTGGAGGGCTACTATCAGGAGACAGGGCGTTCCGGAAGAGACGGAGGAGAGGGACAGTGTATAGCTTTCTATTCATACAAGGATATACAGAAACTTGAAAAATTTATGCAGGGAAAACCTATTTCCGAACAGGAGATAGGAAAACAACTGCTAAACGAAACAGTAGCCTACGCCGAGACAAATCTGTGCAGAAGGATTATACTAATGAACTATTTTGGCGAGGAGTATCTTCAGGGCAATTGTGGTTCGTGTGATAATTGCCTGTTTCCTAAAAAGCAGTTTGACGGAAAAGAGGAGATATCAGTTGTTCTTGAGCTTATAAAAAGTATGAAGGAGCAATTTAAAACAGAACATGTTGTTAACATATTGACCGGGGTTAATAACTCACTTATAAAATCTTATAACCATCACAATCACGAACTTTTCGGTATTGGTATTTCAAAAGGGGTTAAATTTTAAACAGCTGTTATAAGTCAGTATATCATAAACCAGTTAATTAAAAAAGAGATAGAGAGGTACGGACTGCTGCAGATAACCCCTAAAGGGATTGAATACCTGGAAAATCCCTATACAATTATGTTATCTGAAGATCGTGAGTTTGAGGATTCGGATGATGACAATGAGGTGGTAACAACCGGAACCAAACATACAGGAGGAGGTGGCGATCAGACTCTTATGTCTATGTTAAAAGATCTCAGGCACTCTATGTCAAAGAAGATAAACCTCCCTCCTTTTGTTATCTTTAATGACACATCCCTTGAAGATATGTCAATTCACTATCCGGTTACTCTTGATGAGCTGAAGAACTGCCAGGGAGTGGGAGAGGGGAAGGCCAAAAGATACGGAAAGGAGTTTCTGGAACTTATCTCAAAATATGTGGAAGAGAATGACATAGAGCGTCCTTCGGATCTTGTAATAAAGTCGGTAGCCAATAAATCACTCAACAAGGTTTATATAATAACCAGTATTGACAGAAAACTGCCTCTTGACGACATTGCGGAGTCCAAGGGGATGGAGTTGGATGATCTTCTTTCTGAAATTGAGGCAATTGTAAATTCCGGTACCAAATTAAATATCGACTATTATATCCGTCAAACAGTTGACGACGACAAGATAGACGACATCTATGAATATTTTAAGACAGAGGCCTCCACAGATTCACTGAAAGAGGCAGCAGAAGAGCTGGGAAGAGGATACACAGAGGAGGAGATAAGACTTGTGCGAATTAAATTTATGTCGGAGATGGGTAACTGACACAGCTCTTTTTTAATAACTTTGTGTGCTAATGAAACACTCAATATCAGCATACAAATTACGGTTAAATATACTCCCTATAGCCATATCTGCCACCATTTGGTTTTTAGCGGGTTGTGTGGGCAGCAACAACAAAGAAGGAGTTATAATTTCTGACAAATCTGTTATGGCAATACCCACAGATGCATCAGCCATTATAATCTTTAATGACATTGGCGAGATTGGCCATGCAATTAATCCCGGAAATACTCTGTTAGGCAATCTTTTCTTTGGGAACTCCAATTTGGGTAGTTTCATTATTAAAGCTGGAAACTCATTTGAATCTGAAAATGACGGCAAAGACAAATCATCATCTACCATATCTTTTCACTACTCTGCCAGAGATAAAGTTTCTCTTCTCTTCTCGGTGAGACTATCTGCAGATATGCAGAGGGAGTTAAAGAGAACTCTTAAAGAGAGCAGGAATCAATCCCGGGATTTCAATGGTGTGACTATTGAGAGAGCTGGTGCAGTAGAATACGCATTTACCGGAGATTATCTAGTTGCATCAGATTCACCACTTATAATTGAGTCATCAATCAGACATATTTTAACAGGGAGCTCTGTGGCTGACGACGATGCAGTTAAAACTTTGTTAAATACAATTAATAAGCCCTTGCCGGTTCTGTTTATAAACCACTCACAGACAGGGAAGCTGTTCTCGGGGTATGTTGAGAGGAAATTTCTTGCCCATTCCGATTTTTTTTCAAAATTTGGTACATGGAGTTATTTTAATGTTGGAATATTCAAGAATTCAATCACCCTTAACGGAACTACATACAATAACAGAGGAGCTGCTTCTTTCTGCGAAGTTATTTCCGGAATTAGAGGAGAGCAGGGTAACACCATCGGGAGATTGCCTTCTGACACATACTCTTTGCTAACTTTATCGGTAAAGGAGATAGATGCATTCGCCGGAAAATTCTCTCTCTATAAGGATATGCAAAGAGGCAACCCCGGCATAAGAGAGCCGGAGACATTGAGCTGGCTAAAGGGTATGAACGCAAGAGAGGTCTCCATAGCATATATTCCTGTAGAGGGAAAGAGTGAGCAACTGTTGATTATTGAAAGAAAGAGAACTTTTGCAAACAGGATAAAAGGACTTTTTTCTAAATCAAATGAGGGAAATATCAGGGAGTTTAAAAAAGAGCTGAATCTTAATCGGGTTTTTGGGGATGCTTTCCGGGTTAAGAATGCAGATCTTCTTTATGAGGTTGATAATTTTGTTTTTATTGGAGATTCTGCTGTTATAAGCAGAATAGAGGAGTTGGATGCAGGATTTTCCTGCCTTGAGAAGAAGATAGGAGAGACAGAGGCACATAATTTGCTCAAAAAAGATGGCAATGCCTTGACCATCCTGGTTAATGCCGGGGAGAGAGCCGATTCTCTGGTTCGGTACTTCAGAGACAAAAAAGAGTTAAAAAGCGTGTTAAAGTCATATAATATAATTATTGGAGGAGTGCAGGTGAGTGCCGGGAAAAAGGGAGAGTTGCTTTTAAATCTTTTTCTTTATGCAGACATGCACACCACTTTACCAAACGAACCTGTAGAATAATGGAGGGATTTATTACTTTTGTTGTGGCGTTTATGCTGATAATGTGGGCTATTATAAGATTTGCTCCACTGTTGCTGGCCTGGTGGTTAAGAAGAAAATTCAGGGATATTGAGCAAAAAGAGACACAATTCTGGCAGAGCGGAAAGAGCCAAAACACGCAAGGACAGCAGCATACGCAAAAGAAAGTTGTGGACAAGAGCGTTGGAGAGTACATCGATTTTGAAGAGACCGAATAACTATGAATACTTTTAAAAGATTACTTGCATTTGCAAGGCCATTTGGAAGGTACTGGCCAAGATATCTTGTAATATCGGTACTCTCGGTGTTCTTCGGAATAGCCAATCTGGCACTTGTGGCTCCGTTACTTGAAGTGCTTTTTGATGCGGAGTCCATAAACCTGCAAATAGTATTACCTCAATTCTCTATGTCGGTTGACTATTTTAAGACAATATTTCAATACTACCTTGCCGGGTTTATAAGAGATTACGGCCCACTTTCAGCTTTGGTATATGTTTGTGTCATTCTTATAGTAACATCGCTTTTGTCAAATATGATGCGTTATCTATCCCAGCGGATACTGGTGAGTATGAGGACAAATATCATGAGAAATATTCGCAGAGAGCTGTTTAATAAAATATCGAAACTTCATATTGGGTTTTACAGTAAAAACAGAAAGGGAGATATATTGTCAAGTATTTCAAATGATGTAACCGAGGTTCAGAACGGGGTTGCAAACAGTTTTCATATACTTTTCAGAGACCCTATACTTATTGTGGGTTTTCTGACAATGCTGTTCTACATGTCCCCACAATTAACAGCAGTTACACTGATTGCATTGCCTGTCTCTGTTTTAATAATTGGCAGGTTGAGCCGTAAGTTGAAAAGAGGAGCGACAGAAACTCAGAGTATGATGGGCAGAATTGTCAGTCATTTCGAAGAGGCAATTTCCGGAGCCAGAATTATCAAAGCATTTAATGCGCAAAAATATGTAAACGAGGGCTTTGCAAAGACAAATGAAACTCACAGACAGATCAGCAAAAAGATGTTTAACAGGCAGGAACTTGCCTCACCACTGTCGGAGTTTCTGGGGATTACTGTTGCAGCATCGGTTCTCTTTTACGGAGGGTACCTTCAGATGCACGGAACTCTGGGAATGGAGTGGTCGGCATTTGTGGTTTACATTATGTTCTACTGGAGGGTTCTTGAGCCGGCAAAGGCAATTTCAACTGCTTACACATCTCTCCAGAGAGGGCTAGCTTCGGGGGAGAGACTTTTTGCAATTCTGGATGTTGAGCCGGCTATCAAAAGAAAGGAGGATGCCATTCCCGTAAAAGAGTTTAAAGAGTCAATAGAGTTTTGCGGAGTCTCCTTCAGATATACAAATGAACCTGTGCTAAAAGATATTAATCTTAAGATTGAAAGAGGAAAAACCATTGCTCTGGTTGGTCCTTCAGGTGCCGGGAAAAGCACACTGGCAGATCTTATACCCCGGTTCTACGATGTTACACAGGGTAAAATACTTCTGGACGGTACAGACATAAGAGATTTCGAGCCAAAAGACCTTATATCGCTTATGGGTATAGTTACACAGGAACCCATTCTTTTTAATGATACCGTTGTGAATAATATCGCCTTTGGAATGGAGAGTGTATCTGAAGAGGAGGTGGTTAATGCTGCAAAAATTGCAAATGCTCACGATTTTATTGTAAATCTTGATAAGGGCTACGACACAAATATTGGAGACAGAGGAGCAAATTTGTCTGGAGGTCAGAGGCAGAGACTGGCAATTGCAAGAGCGGTGCTCAAGAATCCGCCTGTTCTTATTTTGGACGAAGCCACCTCATCTCTTGACACAGAGAGTGAAAAACTTGTACAGGAGGCATTGACTAACCTTATGAAAAACAGAACATCTGTTGTAATAGCACACAGATTATCAACAATACAGCATGCCGACGAAATAGTGGTAATCAAAGATGGTGAAATAGTTGAAAGAGGTAAACATAAAGAGTTGATAGATAGAAATGGACTTTATTCACACCTTTGTCAGCTGCAAACATTTGCCTGAACATAGAGGATAAGACAAAAATATGGAAGAGAAGCAACTGAAATTTGACAGAAGCTATTTAGAGATGGCTGAAGTATGGGCACGCAACTCCTACTGTAAAAGAAGGCAGGTGGGGGCAATTCTTGTAAAGGAGAGGATGATTATTTCGGACGGATATAACGGCACTCCTGCGGGGTTCGAAAATATTTGTGAAGATGAGGAGGGTAAAACCAAACAGTATGTCTTGCATGCCGAAGCAAATGCCATAACAAAAGTTGCAAAATCGGGAAACAGCAGTCAGGGAGCAACCATGTATGTCACCACAGCTCCGTGTCTGGAGTGCTCGAAGCTCATAATTCAGGCCGGCATCAAAAGAGTTGTTTACAAAAAAAAGTACTCAGTAACAGACGGTACAGACCTGCTTGAAAGAGCGGGCATAGAGGTAGTATTAATAAGCGAATAGTAATTGAGATGAATTTTATTGTTAAGAGGATACGCACAAATCCATGGCCTGCATTTTTGATAGTTTTTTTATTGGGGGCATTATCATACAGGCTTTATTCCACATATCTCTCAGACAGGGAGCTTGTTATACGGTCGGGTAAATGGGCCAAGCTTATGCTTGTACTTTCCGAAATTGACAAAAACTATGTTGATAATCTCGATTATGGAGATATAACTGAAAAGTCACTACCATATATTCTTGAAAAGCTCGATCCTCACTCTGTCTATCTTGCTCCTCAGGAGTTGAAAAGTGCCGATGAACAGCTACAGGGAAATTTTGACGGCATTGGTATCCAGTTCAATGTACCCAATGATACAGCGGTTGTTATAAATGTTATTGCAGGAGGGCCTTCGGAGAGAGCCGGTATTATGTCCGGAGACAGACTGGTAAGGGTTAACAATGAGGTTGTAGCCGGCGTTAAGATGAATCAGGATTCATTAGTTACAAGGTTAAGAGGAAAGTCCGGCACCATGGTTAAAGTAGATGTCAAGAGAGTTGGAGTTGACGGATTGATATCTTTTGACATCAAAAGAGATAAAATACCTGTCAAGAGTGTAGATGTTGCCTATATGATTGACGACACTCTGGGATACATCAAGCTCTCAAAATTTTCGAGAACAAGCCATAAGGAGTTCACAGAAGCAGTAACCGGGCTGAGGAAATCCGGCCTCAAATCCCTTATATTCGATCTGAGAGGCAATTCGGGAGGATATCTCGATCAGGCGTTACTTCTTTCAAATGAATTTCTTGATGCAGGCAGTCTGATAGTTTACATGCAGGGCAAGAACAGGCCAAGACAGGATTTTTATGCCGATAATAACGGAAAATGCAGAGACTTGTCAGTTACAGTCATTATAGACGAGGGTTCTGCTTCATCCAGCGAAATATTTGCAGGAGCCATTCAGGATAATGACAGAGGTGTAATTGTTGGGAGAAGATCGTATGGGAAAGGATTGGTTCAGGAACCAATTTACTTTTCCGACAATTCGGGGATAAGGCTCACTGTAGCAAGATTTTACACCCCAACAGGAAGGTCTATTCAAAGACCTTATGACAAGAATTACAGAGAGGATATACTTGAGAGGTACCGTCATGGAGAGATGATGAGTGCAGATAGCATTAGATTCAATGATTCCCTTGTATATAAAACACCTTCCGGCAAAACTGTATATGGCGGAGGAGGCATTACCCCCGATATTTTTGTGCCTTTGGACACATCCGGGGTGACCAACTTTTTTATCATTGCATCAAATTTGGGATTGACATTCAGATTCAGTGCAAAATTGGCTGACCAGTACAGAACATCTCTGAATAATATCTCTTCAATGGAAGAGCTTAACAGATTCTTTAATCTGGTTGAATTCGACAATAGTTTTCTTCAGTTTGCCGCTGAGAATGGATTGAGGCCGCAGAAAGGTGAGTGGGAGGAGAGCCGTGCAATTATCAATAATCACATAAGAGCTTTTCTTGGTAGATATTCATCTTTGGACGACAACGCTTTTTATCCTATTTTACTGGAGATGGACAGGATGGTAAAAGCTGCTATTGAGCGATAAAGCGATAAACAATCTCCCCTGTTTGTCTTTCCGGAGCTGAAGTGGAGGCGGTAAATCTTGACGATCTTGCCGCCCTTATTGCATACTCCTGAAGACATTTGTCGGAAGAAGACTGGTGGGGTTTTACCATTGCCGCAATAACATATCCTCTTCTGTTAACAACAATTGTAACATTAACATCCCCTCCTCCTACACATTTATAAACAGGAATTGGCAGACTCAATGCTTTTCTTCCTTCGAGGAAATAGGATATTACAGAGGGTCCTGTATAACTCTGGGTGCTGCGCTGCTCTCTTTCGGGAATGGCAACGGATTGTTCGGTGGCTCTGTTTGCCTCGGCTTCGCGCCTTGAGGCCTCAAGCCGCTCCTGAAGCCGGCGGGCCTCATCATAAACAACAGAAGGGTCCCGGAACCTGTCATCTCTAAGGGGTTCGTTTCTTCTTGAGGCATCAACAGCTACATTTCTTATTGCATTTCTTCCCGATATCAAATCGTCAAGCTCTTTGCTTACCTCCTCTCTAAGCTGTTCTCTACGTGCAATCTCCTCAAGCAACTCCTCCTTTGTAAAATCGAGAATAAAAGAGGTCTCCTCTCTTATTAGATAGTTGATACGAGAAGCCAAAAGAATAATAAGAAGTAGCAGATGGAATGCCACAGTAAGGTATAATCCGGCTTTGTTCTCCCTCTTTTTAAACATTACTTCTGTTGGAGCGACTTCTCAATGGTTGCAAGAAGAATACCAATAGCTACACTGTTATGTCCTCCCTGCGGAATAATTATGTCGGCGTATCTTTTACTGGGTTCAATAAATTGCAGATGCATCGGTTTTACAGTCTTATCGTACCTCTCCAAAACTTTTTCTATTGTCCTTCCTCTTTCAATATTGTCTCTTGCAATAACCCGGCCAAGTCTGTCATCAGCATCAGCATCTACAAATACCTTAATATCCATTGTTTGCCTTAGTTCTGCACAGGTAAATATTAGAATGCCCTCAACTATTATCACCTGAGATGGTTTTACCTTTACCGTTTCGGTCTGCGATCTTGAGCAGGTAAGGTATGAGTAAACGGGTTGGTCTACCTCTCTACCCTGTTTAAGATTGTTTATATGCTCAATCAACAGCTCGAAATCAATTGATTCCGGGTGGTCGAAATTAAGTTCCAGGCGCTCTTCAAGAGGCAGGTGACTATTATCCTTGTAATAGGAATCCTGAGGAACAACTACTACTTCTCTATCTCCAAGCATTTTAGAGATTTCTCTTACTACAGTTGTCTTTCCCGACCCGGTACCTCCTGCAATACCAATTACTATCATTGACTCAATTTTTAAAATTCTGCATTTTTAGGTGCTCGTGGGAAAGGGATGACATCCCTGATATTTGTCATACCCGTAACAAACAGCAATAATCTTTCAAACCCAAGTCCAAAGCCTGAATGGGGAGCTGTCCCAAATTTTCTGGTCTCCAGATACCACCATAAAGTATCTTTTTCCATATCAAGCTCTTCAATTCTGCTATTCAGTTTCTCATAAGACTCTTCTCTCTGCGAACCTCCAATTATCTCACCAATTTTAGGGAAGAGAATATCCATTGCCCTGACGGTTTTCCCGTCTTCATTTTGTTTCATGTAGAAGGCCTTTATCTCCTTGGGATAGTTTGTCAGAATAACCGGTTTCATAAAGTGCTTCTCAACAAGATATCGTTCATGTTCACTTTGAAGGTCTGCACCCCAGAATACAGGATACTCAAATTTCTGCCCCGATTTCATGAGAATATCAACACCTTCGGTATATGATAAACGGACGAAAGATGTCTCCGTAACGCTTCTGAGTCTGTCCAGTAACTCTTTGTCAAACATGTCATTAAGAAACTGAAGGTCGTCCATGCAGTTATCCAGTGCGTATTTAACCAGATATTTTATGAACTCTTCTGCAAGATCCATATTATCGGTTATATCATAGAAAGCCATCTCAGGTTCAATCATCCAAAACTCCGATAAGTGTCTTGGTGTATTTGAGTTCTCTGCACGAAATGTTGGCCCGAATGTGTAGATCTCTCCTAAAGCAAGAGCACACAACTCCCCCTCCAGTTGCCCGCTTACGGTAAGATTAGCAGATTTACCAAAGAAATCCTGTGAATAATCAATTGTTCCATCCTCTTTTTTGGGAGGGTTTAACATATCAAGTGTTGTCACCTGAAACATGGCTCCCGCACCTTCGGCATCAGATGCTGTAATTACCGGAGTGTGTATATAGAAGAAGCCCTTTTCATTGAAGAATTTATGAATAGCAAAAGCCATTGCATGTCTTATTCTGAAAATACAGCCAAAAGTATTTGTGCGCGGTCTCAGGTGTCCGATTTCGCGCAAAAACTCCATGCTATGCCCCTTTTTCTGCAAAGGATAGGTTTCGGCATCTGCGGTTCCATACAATTCAAAATCGTTCACGGACACTTCAACTTGTTGGCCGCTACCCGGTGAGGCAATCAACTTTCCTCTGACTGCAATGCAGGAACCAGTGGTTACAGCTTTCAGTTGATCTTCACTAAATATTGCAAGGTCAAATACAAGTTGCAGATTTTTAACAGTTGAACCATCATTTAACGCTACGAACGATATGTTTTTATTACCTCGCTTAGTTCTTACCCATCCCTTAACCAAAACATCCGATCCGGGCTCTTTTTTGAGTATTTCCGATACCTTTATTCTTTTCAGGCTTTCCATTTTTTGTGAAAAATTATTTTTAGTCTGCAAATATACCAGTTAAAATCAGGTTTTGCATCAAATGTTACTCATAAATTACAATACAGATAATATCTGTATTAATATTTGATATTTACTTTTATGAGTCCTTTAAAGACTCTTCCCTTATTAACAGGGAAGAGTCTATACAAGGTAAATAAGGTTATGTGAGAGTGTCAGTGTCTTATCTTAAGCGGCCGGGACGGTGCACTCTCGTTCCAGTTACGGTCGATTGATGTAATCACATAATTGAACTGTTGTTTATTATCTCCTGAAGATGGAATGTCAAACCAGTTTGTACTAACCACTTTAACAAGGAATTTGCTTGAATCAATGTCAATTTTCTCACCTGCAGGGAAACGATAAACGGCAAAAAACCGGGGTTGTTGCATTTGGTCGTCTGTTGCAGTGTACTGCCATGTTACTCTTCCGGATTTGTGCGAAACTCGGACAGGGGATGTTGGCGGAATTGTGTCAATATTTGTGTAAACAGGTATCAGTGATGGTCTTGACTGATATCTAAAGGCAAGTGAGTCTGCAAAACCTTCGGGATTTTGACTAAGTCTCCATCCCGACCACCATACATTCCCGTGAACATTGGGGAGTTCCCTTACCATACGCATCTTGGCCTCAAACTGAGTTTTCTGAGGATTTTCAACATCGGGCTCCCAAAAGGTGCTGATATTTTGACCTATGTACAGATGTCCTCCAAAATTGGCATCATTCCACCACTCAATCAATGTTTTGTAATCGGCAGCAGGATGTCCGATTTTCCAGTATATCTGAGGAACATTGTAATCTATCCAGCCATTTTGAATCCACAATGGTACATCGGCAAAGAGCTGATCGTAATTTGATAATCCGTTTGTTTTACTGCCGCTTCCATCCGGAGTGTCTTTTAAATTACGGTGAATACCAAAGGGACTTATGCCGAATCTTACCCACGGTTTAAGAGATTTAATAGTATCATTTAATGCCTTTATAAGTGTAGAGACATTGTTTCGTCTCCAATCGCCCTTCTGCCAGTATTCAAAACCCTGTTTATGTGCATATTTTACAAATGATGCATCGTCGTGAAACTCTTCATATGCAATAGGATAAGGGTAAAAGTAATCGTCAAAATGGATTCCGTCCACATCATAACGCGATACAATATCTGCAATAACCTTAACAGTGTGTTCAATTGATTCCGGTTCACCGGGATCGAAATAGAGCTGTGTTCCGTAACGCTTGAATATCTCCGGCCTCTTAAAGTAAAGATGGTCGGGATGAAGTTGTTCCCTGTCATTTGAGGTTACACGATATGGATTACACCATGCATGAAGTTCCATTCCTCGTTTATGACACTCCTCAATCATAAACTGAAGCGGGTCCCACAGAGGATCCGGTGCTTTTCCCTGTTCTCCTGCCAAAAAGCGACTCCATGGCTCAATTTCCGAGATATAGAAAGCATCTGCCTGAGGTCTTACCTGAAAGATTACAGCATTAATCCCCGATTTCTCGAAAATATCAAGGGTCTTAATAAATAGTTGTTTTACAGAGTCGGAGTGCATAGTTTTAAACTGCTGGTTACCAACAGTGTGAATCCATGCTCCTCTGAACTCTCTCTTTGGTTGTTGCTCTGCATTGAGGCAGAGTGCAAAAAGTACAGCAGAGAGTACTAAAAGAAGTTTTTTCATAATTTATCTTTAGGTTTATTCCAATCCAAGTATTCGTAGTAGTCTTTTTGGGATTTCTGTATTATCCATTCTTCCGGAGAAAAGTCTGCTTCCTGCTCCAATGGCATATACAGGGACTGATACGCCTGAATGGGATGATGTAGCCCAGCCGACATTTGCTTTTCTGTTAAGTTCCTGGTAAAATTCTGTATTCTCTTTATCTGTTGCAACAGATTTAGTTTGTGGCTCCAGTTGCTTAAGATCTAAAACATAGCCCCTCTCCCGGCCTAAAACAAGACCTCCTGTTTCGTGATCGGCTGTAACAATAATAAGGGTTTCATTTGGGTATTTATTGTAGAATTGAACAGCAACATCAATTGCGTCGGCAAAGTCGATTACCTCCATAATGGTTGTCTTTGCATCATTGCTGTGTGCCGACCAGTCAATCTTGCCACCTTCTGTCATAAGGAAAAAACCCTTAGGGCCGTACAGATGATCGATACCGGCAGCAACCACCTGTTTGAGAGTTAAGTCTGTTGGTTCCCTGTCAATTGCATAGGGAAGATCTGCCTCTTTACCTCTCTCCTGGAAAAGTGCAATCTTCTTAGCACCTTTCTTAGATATATATTCGTTTATTCCTCTCGCAACGGTATATCCACTCTCCTCAATAACAGCATAAATATCTTTTTGATCTTTTTCCGGGCCGGTTGGCTGAACGAATCCACCACCTCCAAAAAATTCAAAACCGCTCTTTGGCAGCTGTTCAGCTATCTCATAATAGTTGTTTCTGCTGTTACTTGATGCGTAGAATGCGGCGGGTGTGGCATGATCGATGGTGGTGTTGCTTGCAATTCCCACAGGAATACCGCTTTGGTGAATGGTAAATGCTATGCTTTTCAGTATGTTTCCCTGTGGATCGACACCAAGCATTCCGTTATTTGTTTTGGTGCCGGTTGAAAGAGCTGTTCCGGCGGCAGATGAACAAGTTATATAAGAGTTTGCGGAGTATGTGGTGGCCATTCCCATAACAGGAAACTTTGTGAAGGAGAGAGCCTCATTGGATATCTCCCCCTTCAGGGCAGAGAGATAGGCCTCTGCAAGTGATACCTGAGCATGACCCATTCCGTCTCCGATAAAGAGGAATATAAATTTAGGTCTCTGCATCTGACCCCTGAACTGAGGCCTCTCCTGTGCCGAAACAAAAGAGAAGATTAACAGTATGAGGGTTGTTAAAAGGATTATTCTTTTTTTCATCGGGAATATTTTTAAGATTTAAAATTACATATGCTACACTTATATATACAAGAAAGGGTGTCCATCTGTTCAAAGAGGGCACCCTTTCTCGAAAACTATTACTCTTAGTTGTGGTGTGTATCTGCCCTGCGGGCGTTATACATAATTCTAAGAGCAGATGTTCTTCTAAGTTCCTGCTTAATATCTGTTATGATACCCATACGGACATTCTCGTCTGCCTTTATTGAGACAGTCATAAACTGACGATCTGCTTCGCTTTTTGTCTCTCTCTCTGCTGCGATGAAATCCCTGATATCATCTACGGTTTTAAAAGAGTCGTTAAGCTGAATACGAGCGTCTGTACCAAATTGAGCCTGTCTGCTTGGTATGGGGGTTCCAACATATATATATGCTGCAAGATCTTTTCTCTCCAATTTTGCGATTTCGGTTGCCTCAGGTACTTTTACGGTAACCAGGCGGTCTGTCTGACGCATACTGGTTGACACCATAAAGAAGAACAAAATCATAAACACAATATCGGGTAGTGATGCCGTGCTCATTGCAGGAACCACTTTCTTCCCTTTTTTAGAAAATTTTGCCATAGTACTTACCTGTTTTAACGTTTTCTTCCTGTATCCTTTGGTTCGGCCTCTGATATATTCTGAGGGATTGCATCTCTTACAATGCGCTGCCTATCTTCGTCAAGAGCAAGATATTTTCTGCCGAAATGTTGCATTGAAAAATCGTCACGGATCTCATTAACGGCCTTAACGAGTTCGTTCTGAACATCGATATAGGCCTTGTAACTGGTTCCGCGGTCATTCTGCAACGATATGATACCTTTGGAAACATCAAAAGGACCAAAACCTTCAATTATCTTCTCCTCTCTTTCGGGGAGAGCAATATCATCTGCAGGGTTCAGGAGAAACTCTTTGGCCTTCTCTTTTAACATGCTAATGTCAATAAGCTCACCTCCCGCAAACAGTCTGTCAAGATAGTTTATCCTGACAACCAGAATGTTTCTGCGGTTTACCTGAATGTCTTCCTGTTTTTGGTTTTCATCAGGCATTGGAGGTAGACGACGCTGCAGTCCCGACTCTATATCCATTGTTGTTACCATCAAAAAGAATATAAGGAGCAAGAAGGCAATGTCGGCCATTGAACCTGCATTGATTTCCTTTACTGGTCTTGCCATATCTAATTATTATTTATCGGTTTCTAACCAAATTAACAACGCTGCCCACAACTATTGATATAATTGAAATACCAAACAGAATATAGACAAGATTGAGCCCTGTATCCGTAATTTTTAATGTGTTTGCAGTGGGTTCCGGATTGATGTTAACATTTTGCAGAGCATCTCCGGATGCCAGCAAATAAGCTATGCCGACAACTACTACTACTATCAGCAGGTTTACCATAATCTTTTTAAATGACTGAGGATTTTCAATCATGTTAAAAAGAGGCATTGCTATTGCGGTTACAGCTGCAACTCCAAGAAGAATGTAGCCGTAGAACAGGAAAGTATCAAGCATACCGTCCTGGTTGGAAAAGAAGGCAATAGTAATGATTACAGCCAGACCAAGTAGCAGATATGATATATATTTTACAAATTTAGACATATCGGATTATTTTTTAGCTTTAACCAGAATATCGATAAGCGAGATAGAAGCATCTTCCATGGTAACGACGATAGAGTCGATCTTAGAGATAAGATAGTTATAGAAAATCTGCAGGATAATCGCAACGATAAGACCGGCAACAGTTGTAATCAGAGCAACTTTAATACCTCCGGCAACAATGTTTGGAGAGATATCACCGGCAGCTTCAATAGCGTCAAATGCACCAATCATACCGATAACTGTACCAAGGAAGCCCAACATGGGAGCAATTGATATAAAGAGCTGAATCCATGAAAGACCGTTCTCCATCTGGCTCATCTGAACAGAACCGTATG
>CAZPFI010000023.1:0-3405 GCA_964585795.1 uncultured Muribaculaceae bacterium
GTTGGTGTCTGCTTTTTTGTTCCATTTAACTGACAATGTGTAAGTTATAAAAACAAGCCGGTATCCTATAAGTTGCTAAAAATCAGCATTTAGGAAAGAAATAGCAGGGATTTTGTTTCGGGAAAAAAAATTAATGGGTTTTGAGTGCTTCCCTGAGAATCTCAACGGGGTGTTTGGCCAGGCGACCTGTTCCATCCAGAATCTGCTGACGGCAGGATGTGCCCGGAGCCGAGATCACTACTGATTCATCTGCAGACCTTACTGCCGGAAAAAGAACCTGTTCGCCAATTGCCATAGAAACTTGATAATGTTCTTTTTCGTATCCAAAAGCACCAGCCATACCGCAACAGCCCGATGGAATGGTCTCAACAGTGTAATTGCGGGGCAGAGAGAGCATCTTTGCAGATAACTCAACTGATGCTAAAGCTTTTTGATGGCAGTGACCATGAAGGAAAATTTTGAGCTTATCACTTGTGAAAGAGTCCGGCCTGATTCTGCCCGCATCTACCTCCCTCATAATAAACTCGTCATATAGTAATGCGTTTGAGGCAAGTAGTTTTGCAGAAGCTTTAAGGTCATCCGAAACAAGATCGGGGTACTCATCTCTGAATGAAAGTATAGTAGAAGGTTCAATTCCTGTAAGAGGAGTCTCCTGCGTAATAATATCCTTAAGTGCCTTTACATTTCTGTTGGCAAGGTAAGCAGCTCTCTTTAACATACCTTTGGACATTGCTGCTCTTCCACTCTCATAATGCCTTGGGATGATTACATTATACCCAAGTGAATTTAAAAGTTCAATAAAGGCAATCCCCACCTCCGCTTCATTATAATTGGTAAATTCATCGGCAAAAAGATATACCTGTTTTTGGCTTTTTCTTTTCTGTAAAATAGAAGCATATACACTGTCATCTTCATTATGCATCATGGATGTGTTTACGCTGCTATCCTCCTTATGCATTAAGGATGCATCGTTGCTGCTTTTCCGCTTCTGCAGCATTGATGCGTAGCGCCGCAAAGTAATTCTGGAGAGAGTTGGTAAAGATCGCTCACTTGAAAAACGGAGAACTGACTTAATGATCGAAGAGGTAAAACTATTGGCTGCAAAGAAGTTGTAAACATCGGGAATGAGAGAGCCAAACTTTTGAATCTGAGCCATTATTGATATCATAAAAGGCCGGAATTTAATTCCTTTAATACCATAGTAGTGGTTTAGAAACTCCGCCTTATATCTTGTCATATCAACATTTGAAGGGCATTCGCTTTTACACGCCTTACAACTAAGGCACAAATCTAGCGAAGAGAGAATCTCTTTCTGGTCGAAAACTCTTTTGCTTAAAGGATTTGTAAGCAACTCCCTCATAACATTTGATCTTCCCCTTGTACTGTCCTCCTCCCTGCCGGTTAACCTGAAACTCGGGCACATAGTACCTGCTGTTTGGACAGATCTTCTGCAATCACCCGATCCGTTACACTGCTCAATTGCTCTGAGCCAACCGCCCTGCGCAGAGTAATCGAACATAGTCTTATACTCCCGCACCTCTTTACCTGCCTGATACCTCAGAGAGCTGTTCATGGGCGGGGTGTCTGTAATTTTGTTCGGGTTAAAGAGTGAATCGGGATCAAAAGTGTTTTTAATCTCTTTTATTATGCCATAGAGATAATCACCTGTCATCATGGGGATAAACTGGCCTCTTAGCCGCCCATCTCCATGCTCTCCGCTAAGAGAACCACGGTGTTTTTTAACAAGCAATGCAGTCTCCTCCGCCAGACTACTGAAAATCTGCACATCCCGCTCATCTTTAAGATTGAGTACAGGACGCAGGTGAAGCTCTCCGGTGCCAATGTGAGCGTGAAAAACACAATGGAGATTATATTTTGCAAGTAACTGCTTTATATCATTTATGTACCCGGGCAACCTTTCGGGAGCAACAGCAGTGTCTTCTATTACAGAGACCGGTTTGGCATCACCCTTCACTGAGGTCAGCAGCCCTAAACCGGCTTTTCTCAACGCCCATACCCTGGCACACTCCTTGCCGTAAACTGTAGAACAGTAGTAGCTTAACCCTTGGGAAAGCAAATCTTTTTGGGCATTTTCAACCTGCAACTCAAGCCCGTCCAAAGTGTCATCTGCAAACTCAATTATCAGTATAGCTGCAGGATCTCCCTCAATAAAAAACCTGTTTTTGCTCTGACTCAAATTCTGTTTACTAAGTTCCAGAATATTGGAGTCCATAAGTTCAACCGCAAAAGGTTTGTGAGCAAGAGCAACCAGATTAGCTTTTAGAGCATCTTCCAGAGCTGAAAAGTGTGCACAAAGCAGAGCACGCTCTTTAGGAGGCATAGGGACCAAAGCGAGTTTTAACTCCGTTATCATTGCAAGAGTCCCCTCCGAACCCGCCAAAAGATTGCAGAGGTTAAAGAGTGGTTCCGCCGCTTGAATTTGGGTTTGAGCCTGGGTATCAACTTGGTTATGACGAGATAGTTCTGAATGAGATTGATTGAGGTAAAGCGGTTCAATAAAGGAGTCGATTGCATAACCTGTATTGCGGCGTTTAACAGATTTATCCGGAAAGTGTTCCTCTATCTCTGCCCTTACTCTTTTATTATCCAGTATTGAGGCAGCAAGCCGGTATATATCCCCCTCTCTGCCCGGCAAAGAGCAGTTTATATCTATCTGCCTCTTTGTAACAGGTTTAAAAACAGCAACAGATCCATCGGAGAGGACAACTTCTGCCTCCAGCAGGTGCTCGCGGGTGCTGCCATACACAAGAGAGTGAGAACCGCAGGAGTTGTTTCCACCCATTCCGGCCATACAACACCTGTCAGCAGTTGATGTCTCAGGGCCGAAAAAGAGACCGAATTCGGCTGCTGCACTATTGAGATGCTCCAGGACGACACCCGGTTCTACCTTGGCCCACCCTTCTGCAGGGTTTATCTCAATTATCCTGTTGAGGTGTCTTGAGACATCAACCACAACTCCGCTTCCAACAACCTGACCGGCTAATGAAGTACCGCCGGCGCGGGGTATTAAGGAAAATTTGTTCCTTATTGCCAGCTTAACAATCTCTGTTAGATCTTCCTTGTTTTGGGGATAGAACACACCCTCCGGAAACTCTCTGTATGCCGAAGCATCGGTGGAGTACATAATTTTGTGAAGCAGGTCTTTGTGTATTTGCATCAGGAAAACGGATATTTGCTACTCTACTTTACTCAGAATCACTTTACTCAGCATCACTTCACTCAGCATCACTTCACTCAGCATCACTTCACTCAACATCACTTTACCCAGCATCACTTCACTCAACATCACTTTACTCAGCATCACTTTTCTCAGCATCACTTTACTCAGGATCACTTTACTCAGCATCACTTTACTCAGCATCACTTTACTCAACATCACTTTAC
>CAZPFI010000023.1:3505-19568 GCA_964585795.1 uncultured Muribaculaceae bacterium
ATCACTTTACTCAGCATCACTTTACTCAGCATCACTTTACTCAACATCACTTTACCCAGCATCACTTTACTCAACATCACTTTACTCAGCATCACTTTTCTCAGCACTTTACTCAACTCTCTCAACCATACCATTTAGAAGCTTATATCTCTGGCCACTCTCCTCACAGGTGGCAAAACCATCGTCATCAAAACTGAGACGGTTACCATATTCGCTCACCCATCCTGCATGGACAGCAGGGTTACCTATCACCAGAGAGTACGGAAGAACTGGTTTGGTAACAACCGCACCGGCACCTGTCATAGAGTATTTACCTATTGTATTACCGCAGATAATGGTTGCATTTGCACCAATTGTTGCACCTCGACAGACTCTGGTCTCTATGTAAAAACCCCTCCTTACAACAGCACTTCTGGGGTTAACCACATTGGTAAAGACACAGGAGGGGCCCAGAAAGACATCATCTTCACAAACAACACCGGTATAAACCGACACATTATTCTGTACTTTGACATTCCTGCCCAACACTACCTTTGGGGAGATTACCACATTCTGTCCAATATTACAATCCTCTCCTATTATACAACCGGGCATAATATGAGTGAAGTGCCAGATTTTTGTGCCGCGGCCAATAGTACAGCCATCATCAATTACGGCAGTCTCGTGAGCAAAGTAATCCATTGTTATAACCTTAAACACTGCAAAATTACAGTTGGATATCTTTGCAAAGATAGATAAAAGCTAAACTATTACAGCCATTTTTTCTACTCAATTACATACTCTGTTAAAGAATTTAAGCCCCTTAGCCCAAAATAGCTGGCAGTAACGGTACCCTTTACATACAGCAGTTTGCCAAGATTGGCAGGATTCGACTTAAGATTAACCGCCTCCCGTATTGCCCCTGCAGGCAGAGCAATGCCTGCACAGTTGTTTTTTTCGGTCTCCCACTCGTTTGGAGAGATTGCAACATTGGTCTCAACATCAAAAGGAGGCGTGCACTTAAGTGCCGAAGTTGTGAGATAACCGGAAATATAGCCGTAAACCCATACCCCTTTGGCACCCTCGTAACCGGCCAGCTCATCTGGCCTAAGTGCACGCTCTTTTGTACTTCCGTCATTAAAATCTCCAATTTCAATATTCTCCGAAATCCACACTGCTGAGGTATCTATAACAATTTTTGCAGTTGCCTCTCCGCTTCCCGAAGATGGCTCTCCCGAAGATGAGTGGAGGTTGATGGTAACCATCTCCCTGGCCAGCAGAGTTCTTCTGGTAAGCAGTATGCCAATAGTGTCATCTGAAGAAAGCTGCCTGATTCTCAATGATATCTCACCAGGATTAAGATACAAAAACCTGGTTTCGGTATAAGGGTATTGCCTGAAGCCAGCAGCGTCCCAGACCTCAACCACCCGGTTACTGAAACGGCTCATAAATTCCGGTGAAAATGTAAGACGCATGGCCCCGTTGGATTGCCGGCAATCGAATACCAGGTTGGTAACTTTGTCCTGCTCCACCACAACAGTTCTGGAATCGGAATAACAGGGTGCATCAAACTCCGGTACAGTGAAAACAGAAGAGAAGACTGCAACATCGTAACTACCGGCATCCAGCTCCATGCTGCCCGGGCGCTCACCGTACTTTCCGCTATAAATAGTTGCTCCTCCTACCCTTTTAATGGTAAGAGTAAAAAGATTACTGTCGGGAAATGTTCTGCCCGACGATTTTGTCACCAGATCTTTGCCAAACTTCAGATTAAGAACACCTTTACCAATCTCCTCAGGATGGTCAATGAATGTCACTCCCTCACAGGAGTAGGTTGCAAAGAATGAGATTACTGCAACAATGGTAAGAATTGCAATAAAAATAATGTGAACACCCGAATTCAATTTTAGCCCCTTACCCCGGACTTCCGTAAAAATCTCTCGCCTCATATTAAAAAAATTTTTATTGGTTTTCGGAGTAAAAATATTTCATATAAGTTAAGAACTGTTATCAAAACGAATAAATTTCAAATTATTTCTAATTTTAAAATTGTAATATCTAATTTTAATTAATTTTGCTAAAATTTGACATAACAGTATGTATAAAATTACAGAACACCCAATCTTGCCTATTCCTGCAGAGGATAAAACCGAATTTATTTTTGAAGGACAGAAGGTTACAGGGCAGAGAGGTTTTACAATAGCAGCAGCACTTCATCAGGCAGGTTATGTGGTTCACAAGCACAGTCTCCAAAACAGAGAGCGTACCATGGAGTGTGGTATAGGGAAATGCGGTGCATGTGAGATGCTTGTCGACGGTAAGGTTAGAAGAATTTGCATTACCAAAGTTGATGATGTAAAACAGGTGAACAGGATTGAGGAGACATATCTGCCGGAAAACCCTCAGACCGACAGCAAAAGCATAAAAGTTTACAAAACAACTGTTGCAATAGTGGGCGCCGGACCGGCCGGTCTTGCTGCCAGAGAGGAGTTTAACAGATATGGAGTAGATAACCTGGTGATTGACAATAACAGCAAAATCGGGGGACAGTTTCTCATGCAGACTCACCAGTTTTTCTTTTTCGAAAAGGAGAAACGCTTTGGAGGAATGAGAGGATTTGACATTGCCGGTTCACTTGCCGGTGAAGATCATTCGGGAATTATGCTCGACTCTGTGGTGTGGGAGATTCTGGAAGGTAAGCGCTTGGTAATAAAAAATATAGCCACACAACAGATATGTTATGTAGATGCCGAACACCTGGTAGTTGCAACCGGAGCTGTTCCATTTATGCCTGCCTTTAAAAATGACGATCTGCCGGGTGTATATACTGCTGCTGTTGTTCAGAGGATGATGAACAACGAGCTTACACTCCTGGGGAAAAAGATTTTAACAGTAGGAGCCGGAAACATTGGGTATCTCACCTCTTACCAGGCAATGCAGGCAGGTGCACAGGTTAAGGCAATAATTGAAGCAATGCCTAATGAGGGGGGCTTCCCTGTTCAGGCAAACAGAGTGAGACGGCTGGGAATCCCAATCCTCACCTCACACATACTCCTGGAGGCGATACCAAACGAAACCCATACCGGAATTGTAGGAGCAGTAGTAGCTGAATGTAAAGACTTTACTCCAGTTCCAGGAACGGAAAAAATTATAGACGACATCGACTGTATTAATATCTGCACCGGTCTAATACCGGATAATCAATTATTTAGAAAAGGCATAGAGGTCTTTGGCCGCAGATGCCATGCAGCAGGTGATTCTGTCAAAATTGGAGAGGGAACCTCTGCAGTACTCAGGGGAAAGCAGTGTGCTCACGAAATAATGATGGATATTGGCATTAAACTCAACTACGACCAATACCTCTCTGTATCGAAAGAGTATATCGACTCGCAGCAGCATCCGGTGAGAGTAATAGAAAAACCTGCCATGCCATCAATTGAGAGAATGGAGCAGAAGGGATTTGTGCTAATTGACTGCCTTTATGGTTTTGCCTGCAATCCTTGTGCATTTGCATGTAAGTTTGGTGCAATTACAAAATCTTCTACATCAACCGTTCCGGCAATAGACTACGATAAGTGTACCGGATGTATGGAGTGTGTCTATCAGTGTCCGGGTCTTGCAATTTTTGGTTACAACATAAAAAAAGGAGAGCTCTTTTTGCCAATTGAATATAGCGCTGAGCAGGGTGCCGAAGTTTATCTTGTTGACAATGACGGTAAAATAGTTGGCGAGGGCGTGATTGAGAAGATTCTACAAAAGAGCAACAAAACCAATATTGCCAGGGTAAAAACAACCGGCGATACTCTTACCGGTACAACCATTACCAATGCAAGGGGCTTTATAGTAAAGGAGAACTACCCAAAGGAGCTAAACCTTATACCACTATCGTCAGAACACGACACAAAAACATATATATGCCATTGCGAAGATGTTACAGTAGAGAAGCTGCTTACAGTTATTGGTAACAGAACAATGATCTCCACTGACGAACTAAAACATATATCACGAGTGGGCATGGGCGCATGCAGAGGGAACAGATGTATTCCAAGAGCAAGACTCCTGCTGAGATCTCGCGGAGTTGATGTTTGCGGGGAGCCCACACCAAGAGGGCCCATGTCAAACCTGGTAACCCTGGGTGATATGGTTCCTGTGGGCAAGAGAGAGGAGATTGTTTTACCAAAGGGTAAAACCAGGGTAGAGAAGTGTAAGGTGCTTATTGCAGGAGGAGGAATTAGCGGTTCGTCACTGTTCCGTTTCTTTGCACAGGAGGGTTTCAAACCTCTGATGATAAATGATGGATTGGGAAGCTCCTGGAGGAATATTGCCGGAGGAAGACCTGCTTTTTCACTACCGGCACTGGCCGATATTGCCAAACACAACCTGGAGATATTCAAACAGTTGCATAACAGACACAACATCGATTTCCGTTTAATAAGATATGTGAGTTTTGCACACGATAAACAGACTTATAATTCGCTGGACGCCTCAAAAGGTTGGTCTGACGCCTATATGGTTGACAGAAAGGATTTTGTAAAAGAGATATCACCATATCTAAACCAGAACCTCAATATGTACAGTCACGCCCTCATTACCAACGACTGCTGGCAGGCAAATCCGGGACAGACCATAGATGTTGTACGAGAAATTGGAAGAGAGAGTGGCGGCACAATAATGGAGAATACAAAACTGATTGATGTAATTAAAGAGGGAGCGGAGTACAGGGTTATAATACAGACACCTCAGAGAGAGTTTGTCGAGTACAAAACCGAACTTTTTATAAATGCTCTGGGAGCCGAAGCCGACTATTTTGCAAACAGACTGGGTATTCAGACAGGTCTCTTCCCTGTAAAACACCAGGCTTTCATTACCAAAAGATTACCTATGCTTGGTAAGGATGGCGCCAATCTGGACATGCTTATAGACAGACGAAAATATAAAGGATTCTCTGCAGTTTACGGGCAACAGCTTGCCGAGACAGGGCAGATTATAGGATGTGCATCACCTGTTAACGATGCCAAGGAGACAGACAAAAATCTAAAGATATCATCACAGGAGTTCCTGGAGGTGGTAACCGAAGTATTCAGTAACTGGATACCTCGTCTTACTGAGGTGGGATTCCAGGCGGTATGGTCGGGATACTATGTAGAGCCACGCTATATTGTGGACCCTCAGCTTGGCCTTTTTGCCGGAATGAGAGGACACGGGTTCATGCTATCGCAGTACCTTGCAAAGTTATATGTAGATTCACTTATGGGCAGAGAGGTTCCGGACTATTTCAAAGAGCTGCGTCTTGATGGTGCAGGCCTCAGTGAACAGGCGTTCAAGTAGCGGCTTAATTGAAATAAGACGGGTTGGTATAAAAACTTCATGGGGTCTTATCTTCTAAAGATAAAACCCCATTACTTAACCTAAACTTAAACTATGAAAAACTTCATCTAAATATATTGCAAAAGCTGTGCCAAAAATTATTCAACCACCCTTAGCTTTGCATATTTAAGTAATAAAATTTTTCTTCCCCCCTCATCAAAATCAACAACGGCCTTGAGATTCAGAGGATCTCCCTCTATTGACAGAATTTTTCCTAAACCAAATCTGTCGTGCTCTACCTTTTGATTCTCCCTAAGCTTTGAAACCGGATCTGCAATAAAAGCGGGATTGGCCGGTTTAGAGGGAGAGAATGAAGGGGCTATTCTTACCGGTTTTTCAGAATGAGCAGCAGTTGCCCGGCTACCTTGCGGATTAAAACTCCTTTTTGACTCCTGAGGGTGTAAATTGAAACCCATAGATGACATTTGTGCTCTGTTTTCGTTGCCTCTGTCGGGCCAGTTAACAAACAGAGGATCAATCTCCCTGAGGAACCTGCTTGGAGGGTAATTTACATGGTTGCCCCAGCGAAATCTGGTCTGGGCATAAGAGAGCGTAACGCTCTGTTTGGCGCGGGTAATTGCAACATACATCAGACGCCTCTCCTCCTCCAGCTCCTCCTCCTTACTGAAAGAGTTGACCGACGGAAAGAGGTTCTCTTCCAGACCAATGATGTAAACATACGGGAATTCAAGGCCTTTGGCCGAGTGGACAGTCATTAGACTAATCTTGTTGGTATCCTCCTCGCTGTTGTTTTCGTCAATGGCACTCATCAGGGAAATTGTCTCCAGATAGTGCTCAAGAAATACCTCAGCTACAGGCGGGCTGTCAAGTGACTCCGCAACTGCCTCCGCCTCCTTCTCCTCTACAAAGGCCTTTACAGAGTTGAAAAGCTCTTCGACATTCTGGGCACGCGCCTGTCCTTCAACGGAGATATCGCCTTTTATCAAATCGACATAACGGCTGCGGATAAATATTTCCATTGCAATATCGTATGCATTTACCTCTTTAACCCTTGTCGCCACATCAGCTATCATGGCACAAAACTCATTGAGACGGACAGCAGATGAGCTCTTTATACCAAAACTAGCAATGTCACCGGTTAGCAGCGCCTCCCACATTGAGATTCCGCCTGCCGCTGCAGCTGCCGAGAGACGAGAGACTGTAGTTTCGCCTATGCCACGCCCCGGGACATTGACAACCCTGCGGAACGCCTCATCATCTTTTGGGTTTAACAGCAGACGCAGATATGCAAGAACATTTTTAACCTCAGCCCTTTCGTAAAAAGAGTGCCCTCCGTACAGCTTATAAGGAAGCGACCTTTTACGAAGGGCCTCCTCTACAGCTCTCGACTGCGCATTAGTACGGTACAAAACCGCAAAATGGCTGTACATTGCCTTCTTCTGATAAATTTTTGCAAGAATTGAAGAGGCAAGAATAAAGGCCTCCTCCTGGTCGGTATATGCCTTAACCACCTCAATTTTTTCACCCGGCTCTGCCTGTGAAAAGCACTCTTTGTTAAGCCGCGAAGAGTTTTTTGAAATGAGTGAGTTAGCTGCTTTTACAATAGTCTGGGTAGAGCGGAAGTTCTGCTCCAGACGAAACTCCTGTGCATCGGGATAATCTTTCTTAAAGCTGAGTATGTTCTGGATTCGTGCACCGCGGAAAGAGTAGATACTTTGTGAGTCATCGCCAACCACGCATATATTGCGGTGCACTGACGACAGTTTTTTTACAATGAGGTATTGTGCAAAATTTGTATCCTGGTACTCGTCAACCAGTATGTATGAGAATCTCTTCTGCATTCTCTCAAGCACATCTGGGAAATCTCTGAACAAAATGTTGGTGTAAAGAAGAATGTCATCGAAGTCCATCACTCCCGACTGTTTACACCTTTTTTGGTACAGATCAAAGATCTGGCCCACCATTGGCTTGCGGGAAGCGGCATCGTTGCTCATTATCTTTGAGTTTGCAATGTACGATTGGGCGGTAATCAGTTCGTTCTTTGCAAAGGATATTCTGGACAAGACCTCGTTCACCTTATATGTTTTATCGTCGAGCGACAGATCTTTAATGCAATTTCGTATTGCACTCTTAGAGTCGGAGACATCGTAAATAGTAAAACTAGACGGAAAGCCAAGCAGATGAGCATATTCCCGTAAAAATCTCACAAAAATGGAGTGAAAGGTACCCATCCAGAGATGCCTCGCAGCATCGCGTCCAACCATATCAGCAATTCGCTCTTTCATCTCCTGCGATGCCTTGTTGGTAAATGTCAAAGCAAGAACCGAACCGGCGTTGTGTCCCCGGCTCAAAATGTTTGCTATTCTGCTGGTGAGAACCCTTGTCTTACCCGAACCCGCTCCCGCTATAATAAGTGAGGGGCCTTCTATCTGTTCAACTGCTTGTTTTTGAGCAGCATTAAGCCCCTCAGTTATACTGGAAATATCTCTTTTCATCACTTACAAAATTACAATATAATGTGTATCTTTGCCATAAATATTTACAAATAATGTCAGATCATATCAGATTAAGAAAAGGGTTAAACATCCCTCTTCTCGGAGAGGCGTCAACCCAGATAACCAAAAGGATATTGCCGGACACAGTAGCTGTAAAACCAACCGACTTTAAAGCCCTTAATGCCAAATTGCTTGTAAAAGAGGGCGATCTTGTTAAAGCAGGAACCCCTGTGATGACAGATAAACTGAGGCCGGAAATAAAATATTGTTCACCGGTAAGTGGCAAGATAACAGAGATATACAGAGGCGAAAAAAGGAAACTCCTGGAGATAAGGATTGAGGCAGACGGTAATAACGAATACCTGCCCATAACAACACCAAATTTCAGAACATCTGCCAGAGAAGATATAATAGAGACACTGCTGCAGAGCGGACTCTGGGTTGCAATAAAACAGAGGCCTTACGGCACTGCTCCAGACCCGGATGTAGAGCCAAAAGCAATTTTCATCTCCGGGTTTGACTCCTCCCCACTTGCTCCCGATCTCGATTTTGCCCTCAAAGGCGAGCAGGAGAACATTCAGACAGGAATTGATGTTCTCACGCGGCTCACTCAGGGAGGGGTTCATCTCGGACTACATTCGTCAAATTACGCAAGCAGCCCGTTCCACCGCCTTGAGAAGATAATAATACACACTTTCGACGGCAATCATCCCGCCGGAAATGTAGGAATCCAGATACATCATGTAAATCCTGTTAATCGCGGAGAGGTTATTTGGACTCTGGATATGTACAGTGTAGCAGCAATAGGGCGTCTTTTCACAAAAGGGATTTACGATGTAAGAAAAGTTATTGCAATAACCGGCCCCAGAGCTTTAAAACCCAGTTACATTGAGTGTCTGCCGGGAATGAACTTCACATCTGTACACGAATATGTGCAAAAAAACGGAGACTCCCACTCTGCATATGACAACCTTCCGGTTCGTTACATCAGCGGAAATGTCCTTACAGGCGACAATGTTGGCAAAAACGGATACCTTGGTTTTTTCCACAATCAGATAACCCTCATAAGCGAAGGCAATTATCACGAAATGTTTGGATGGATTAAACCATTCCGTTTCAAGAAGTTCAGTTTATCGCGCTCATACTTCTCCTGGCTAAATAAAAAGAAGAGATACCGGCTTGACACCAATCTCAACGGAGGGGAGAGAGCATTTGTAATGACAGGAGTTTACGAGAAGGTACTTCCTATGGATATCTACCCTCTTCATCTTTTCAAAGCCATTCTTGCAGAGGATATCGACAAAATGGAGGCGTTGGGGATTTATGAAATAATTGAGGAGGATGTTGCCCTGTGCGAGTTTGTTTGCCCGTCCAAGAGTGATATCCAGAATATTGTTTCAAACGGTATCAACCTGATGATTAAAGAGATGTCTTAAACAGAAAAGATTATAAATGAAAGCATTAAGAAAACTTATCGATAATATTAAACCCACATTCAGTGAGGGTGGCAAGCTTAGTTTTTTGCATTCATCATTTGATGCATTCGAAACTTTTTTGTTTGTACCCGACAAGGTAACAGGGGCAGGTACGCATATACGCGACAGCATAGACCTTAAGAGAACGATGACTATTGTTATCATTGCCCTTATGCCGGCTCTGCTTTTTGGAATGTGGAATACAGGATATCAGCACAATTTGTCAACAGGTGCCGATGCCGATATCTGGACAACTTTTATGTACGGCTTCTGGAGAGTACTACCTATGATTGTAGTCTCTTACGGAGTAGGGCTGGGGCTTGAGTTTGCAGCCGCACAGATTAGAGGACACGAAGTGAATGAGGGATATCTTGTAACAGGTATGCTCATCCCTCTTATTATGCCGGTTGATCTTCCTCTTTGGATGCTGGCACTGGCAGTCGCTTTTGCAGTTATTATTGGCAAAGAGGTATTCGGAGGTACAGGAATGAACATCTGGAACCCTGCACTTCTGGCAAGAGCATTTGCATTTTTCGCCTATCCTTCCCACATGTCAGGAGATAAGGTATGGATTGAGGGGCTAACCAAAGGAGAAGGTGTTATAGACGGATTTTCCGGTGCCACACCTCTGGCCAACGCTCAGGCGGGCCTGGACATTCCCTCCTTTGGTGATATGTTTCTGGGGATAATTCCCGGCTCGGTAGGTGAAACCTCCACCCTTGCAATTCTGCTGGGTGCTGCGCTGCTTATCTTCACCGGAATTGCAAGCTTAAAAATAATGTTCTCTGTATTTGCAGGCGGATTATTAACCGGTTTGTTGCTCAACTTTGTTGCTCCGGAGGGCTCGTATCTGGCACTGCCTGCCTGGAATCACCTGGTGATGGGTGGATTTGCCTTTGGTGCTGTTTTTATGGCAACCGACCCGGTAACCGGAACCCAGACAGAAAAAGGAAAGTGGTTTTACGGAGCCCTTATTGGCATAATGGCTGTTCTTATAAGAGTATTCAACCCGGGCTACCCCGAGGGAATGATGCTGGCAATTCTGCTGCTCAATACATTTGCACCTCTTATAGATCACATTGTTGTGCAGAAGAACATAAAACGAAGACTAAAACGGGCTGTTATTAAATAACATGGTGAATAAAATGGATACAAACAAGAATTTCTATACAATATTGTATGCCACCCTTATGGTTGTGGTAGTGGCTGTTGTGCTTGCCTTTGCCTCTTCTCTGCTTAAAGAGAGACAGCAGAGAAACATAGAGATCGAACGCAAAGAGATGATACTGCGTTCTGTTCATCTTGCTGCCGAAGGCACAGCACTCTCAAAGGACAAAGCCGGCTATATTGAGGCAGAGTATGCAAGATACATTAAGGACTCTGTAATAACCGAAAACGGGAAAGAGCTCCCCATAAACATTTGCTCAATTGAATCGGGAGAGAGGTTCTACATTATACCGCTCAAAGGTGTTGGTCTTTGGGGCCCTGTCTGGGGGTATATCTCACTCAGAGATGATATGAATACCATTTATGGTGCCGTCTTCGATCATAAAAGCGAGACGCCCGGTCTTGGAGCAGAGATTACAACTCCCGCCTTCTACAAACAGTTCGAGAATAAACAGATATTTGACAAGGATGGTAATTTTGTCTCTGTGCAGGTTGTAAAAGGTTTGCAACAGCAGGGTAGTCTTCATAAGGTTGACGCAATTTCGGGTGGAACAATTACCTCTAAGGCAGTTGAGGAGATGCTGTTAAAGAATTTAGGTGATTATACCGCCTTTTTTAAGGCAAACCTCAGGGATAGCTACTCCCTTACAGCAGATGAGGATGGTAATGATGAGTTAAGTGACAGTGATAATCAGGAGGAGCCATTCAGTGACGCATCCCCCTACTCCGGTTACAGACAGGCACCTGCAACTGCAAGATCTGCAGCATCCTCCCCTTCACGGCCTCAGGACTCATCTACTGCACCTGGAGCTGCCACTACTCCGGCTATCACAACTCCCCCTGCAGACACGACGCCGGCTAATACAAATCCCCCGGCAGACACTACAAAAAGACCTCCCACTTCATCAACAACAGACACTTCTGTTACCGGCAATGCGAGGACAATAATATTTCAATAACTGAATAAAGTTAGTTTATATGAACAATAAGATATTTATAGAGCCACTGTTCAGGAATAATCCGGTTTCGGTACTGGTACTGGGTATATGCTCGGCACTGGCTGTTACAGTTAAACTGGAACCTGCACTGGTGATGACTCTTTCGGTTACGCTGGTTATGGGTTTTTCAAATGTAATCGTATCCCTTTTGAGGAATACAATTCCCAACCGCATCCGTATTATTGTACAACTGGTTGTGGTTGCCACACTTGTAATTCTTGTAGATCAGGTTTTAAAAGCGTATGCATACGATGTTAGCAAGCAACTATCGGTATTTGTGGGTCTTATAATCACAAACTGCATAATTATGGGTAGAATAGAAGCATTTGCACTTGCCAACAAACCTCTTCCGTCACTTATTGACGGTCTGGCCAACGGCCTTGGCTACGGCATAATACTCATAGCAGTGGCGTTTTTCCGCGAGCTTCTTGGGTCGGGAACTGTATTGGGCGTACAAATAATTCCTCTCTCATGGTATATCAAAAACGGAGGTTTCTACGAGAACAACGGATTGTTCATCCTCCCTCCAATGGCCCTTATACTTGTAGGCCTGTTTATCTGGGTACAGAGAGCTGTTCAAAAAGAGTTAATTGAAAAATAAACATTACAGATATGCAAGAATTAATTAACCTGTTTGTTAAGTCTGTTTTTATAGACAATATGGTATTTGCGTATTTTCTGGGAATGTGCTCATACCTTGCAGTTTCCAAAACTGTAAAGACATCGGTTGGTCTGGGAGTAGCGGTTATTTTCGTACTTGGAGTAACTCTGCCCGTTAACTTTCTGCTAACCAAATATGTACTCTCACCGGGGGCACTCGCATGGGTAAACCCCCAATATGCCTCTGTTGACCTCAGCTTTTTAAGCTTTATAATATTCATAGCGGTAATTGCCTCCATGGTTCAGCTTGTAGAGATGGTGGTTGAGAAGTTCTCACCCGGCCTCTACTCATCACTTGGAATTTTCCTTCCTCTCATTGCCGTAAACTGTGCTATACTGGGAGGCTCTCTGTTTATGCAGGAGCGCGGTTATGAAACTCTTGCCCAGGCTACCGTTTTTGGTCTCGGCTCGGGGCTTGGCTGGTTCATGGCTATAGTTGCCCTTGCTGCAATACGCGAAAAGCTATCCTACTCCAATGTTCCTGCTCCACTCAGGGGCCTGGGAATAACATTTATTGTTGTAGGGCTTATGGGCATTGCATTTATGAGCTTTATGGGCATTAAACTTTAGGAGGCAAAACAATGGAATTATCAGTAATTACTATTCTGTCAATCATATCTTTTCTTACCGTAATACTTTTACTTGTGGCGCTGCTGCTTTATGCAAAGGCAAAACTCACTCCTTCGGGCTCGGTTAAGCTTACAATAAATGAGCAGGAGGAGATTATGGTGAAACCGGGAGATACTATACTTACAACTCTTTCAAACAATAAGATCTATCTCCCGTCTGCCTGCGGAGGTGGAGGTACCTGCGGTATGTGTAAATGCCGTGTCATTTCGGGAGGGGGAGAGATTCTTCCAACCGAAACCGGCTTCTTTACCCGTAAACAGCAAAATACTCAGTGGCGCCTGGGATGTCAGGTTAAAGTTAAAGAGGACATTTCAATAGAGGTTCCTGAGGAGGTTATGGGTATTAAGAAATGGGATTGCGAAGTTGTAAGCAATAAAAATGTTGCAACTTTCATTAAAGAGTTTGTGGTCAAACTTCCCCAGGGTGAGATTCTTGAATTTAAGTCCGGAGGTTATATCCAGATAGACATTCCTAAATGTGAGGTTGATTTCTCTACCCAGGTTGAGGTTGAGGAAGAGTACCGCGACGAGTGGGACAGTCTTAAGATATGGGATCTCAAAATGAAGAACGGCGAAGAGACTTTCCGTGCTTACTCTATGGCCAACCACCCTGCCGAGGGCAACATAATAATGCTCAACATTCGTATTGCAACCCCACCATGGGACAGGAACAAAGGTGCCTTTATGCCTGTCAATCCCGGAGTCTGCTCATCTTACATCTTCTCACGCAAACCGGGTGATAAAGTAACAATATCGGGGCCTTATGGTGAGTTCTTCATAAAAGAGACCGAAAATGAGATGGTATTTATAGGCGGCGGAGCAGGTATGGCTCCAATGCGTTCGCATATATTCCACCTCTTCCATACACAGCGAACCACCCGCAGAGTGAGCTTCTGGTATGGTGCACGCTCGATGCGTGAAATGTTTTACATGGAAGAGTTTCTGGCAATTGAACGAGAGTTTCCAAATTTCAGCTTCCACCTGGCACTCAGCGAACCAAAGCCCGAAGATAACTGGACCGGACCTACCGGTTTCATTCACCAGGTTCTGCTGGACAACTATCTGGGCAGCCACGAAGCACCCGAAGATATTGAGTACTACCTTTGCGGCCCTCCAATGATGAACAGTGCCGTAACCGACATGCTGGACAACCTTGGCGTTCCACCCGAAAACATCGCCTTCGACGACTTCGGCGGCTAACTTCTCCGCGCCAGTTTTGTGTATGTGCTTTATATACTGCGATTTAAAAATGAGCCAAATTTGAATGCCAAGATTGGCTCTTTTTTATTGCGCTCATTAACAGCTGCTGTTCTTCGTTAACATCGGCTGCCTCCGGGTTTCGGCTGCCTCCGGGTTTCGGCTGCCTCCGGGTTTCGGCTGCTGCGCTTCGCGGTAAATCTCCGCGCCAGTTTTGTGTATGTGCCTTATACACTGCGTCTTAAAAATAAGCCAAATTCAAACACCTTGATTGGCTCTTTTTTATTGCGCTCATTAACTGATAGTTACACAAATCTGGCGCGGAGATTTGCTGTTCCTAATTTTTATATATCTGTTCCTAATGCTCTTGAAAATATTTTTTCACTAATTATGCATGAATAAAGGTTATCTGCAAATTAAAAAGGATTGCTGCAAGATGAGTCCAGTTGGTTAGAGAGAAAAATTTGGCTAAAGGAACAGTACAAGCAAGTTTGTAAGTAAGTATGTGTGTGTATTAAAAATGTATGTGTATGTGTGTGTATGTGTGTGTATGTGTATTAGTTAATTATGTCGACAATAATTTGAGATACATATTGTGTGAGTGGAAACATAAAGGTTGGAAGGGCAGTATAAGTGTTCAGGAGTATGAATAATGATTAGAAGAAAAGGGAAGATGAATAGAAACACAGAGGTTGGAAGGGCAGTGTAAGTGATCAAGAGTGAGAATGATGATTAGAAGAGCAGGGGAAATGAACAAAAACACAAAAGTTAGAGGAAATGAGTTGGTTACAACGAGTACAGTAAATAGCTACAGAGTACAAGAGGGAAGTATTCATGTATATTTCCGGGGGAATGGGCGTTTTAATATTTTTTATGACGATTTGGACAAAATTGAGTTTCTTAAAAGATGCAATAAGGCCTCAGAAATACATAACACTGCTATTGAACAAATTGTACTGATGGACAACCATGTACATATGCATGTAAATACTAAATCACTTACTCCATTTGCATATAATCTTATTCATGGCTTTTCGTATTGGTATAACAGGAAGCACGGAATGTCAGGAAAATTGTTTGAATCTCCCTTCAACAGTTCTCAAAGATCTTCAAACGAATGGATTTTAAAAAGCATGTTGTATATACTTCAAAATCCAATTAGTGCAGCTATTTGCAAACACCCAAAAGAATACCCATGGAGTTCATATCATGCATACTTCACCAGAACTAATGTAAAATTCAATCCAGTAAACAAATACATGAATATTGATAAAGCTTTTATATACAACCACTTTACAAATCTTCAGGATTTTGACAGGGCAATACTTGAAGAATCAATTTATATTAAGGAGATTCGGGAAGTAGACGGCAAAAAATGGGAGAGAATACCTGACATGGAAGTTATACGACTTGCAAACTCCAGATTGAATGGTAGAAATCTTTTTCATTTCAATAAAATAGAAACTGAGAGATTCATTCTGTTTCTTCGTAATGATATTGGCGCATCTTACAGGCAAATATCATCGATAACTCATCAAAGTTTTGAATATGTTAAGAGGGTTTGCAGGTAATCTCCGCGCCAGTTTTGTGTATGTTCCTTATATACTGAGACTTAAAAATGAGCCAAATTTGAATGCCAAGATTGGCTCATTTTTATAATGTTCATTTACAAATTGTTGCACAAAACTGGCGCGGAGATTCTCCAGTTTAGGGGGTAGAGGTTGTTTGCGCGGGTACCGATGTTTTTCACAAAGCCAAGACCAAGGCCACCGTATGTGACTAACAGATAACCCAATGGAGCACCGTCCAGTTTTATTGTTTGTCTTGACAGATATTTCAGTGCCTTCTCTTTCGTGAGTTCCCATTGCGGATACTGGATGTCTGACTCTTGTCGCTGAATTCTTAATGACTGACTGTGAAGAGGTTGAACGGAAAGCCCGCCGGAGTTAACATCCTTCTTAGAGATTGAGCCAGCACTCTCATGCAAGGAGTTGACAAAATCCCTCTTATTGATTGCGTCTGTACTTTTATCCATTGCACCTGAATTCTTCAGAAAACCGGTGCCAAATCCTTTTTTAGAAAGAGCTTCAGTACCCTTATGTTTGGAGGTGCCAAAATCTCTTTTTGATAATGAA
>CAZPFI010000024.1:0-19364 GCA_964585795.1 uncultured Muribaculaceae bacterium
GGCCCATTTTTCCGGAAAGTGACGCTAACGCAAAGCTTCTTAAAAAAATAAAAGACCTTGAAGATAAGATAGAAAAGATCCGTAGATAATTTCTTTCTTTATTTTTTTTAATAACATTTTTTTTCTAAATTTGATAAGCTGAATCTCAGACCTGTGTACCATTCAGGTCGTTTTGATAAATTGACCGTTAAAGACTGTTTATAAAAAAGAGAACAATCAATAATTACCATAAATATTTGTTTTTTAGATATTTTAAGATATATTTGCACTTGCACCGAAGGTTTACTAACATCCTAAACTATAAATTATGAATAAAGCAGAATTAATTGCAGCAATCGCAGCTCAGGCAGGACTCACAAAAGTGGATGCAAAAAAAGCTCTGGACGCATTTATCAGCGTAGCCGGAGAATCATTGAAAAAAGGAGAGAGACTCTCACTTGTTGGGTTTGGTTCTTTCTCAGTAAATGAAAGAAATGCTCGCAGCGGGAGAAATCCCCGTACCGGAAAAACTATTAAAATTGCGGCCAAAAAAGTTGTTAAATTCAAAGCAGGAGCAGAACTTAACGACCTTGTAAATTAGTTTGTCTGAGTTTAGAAGAGTCGAGGGTAACCGTAAGTATTCGGTTGCCCTTTTTTATGACATTTTACAGAGTTTGCTTTTTTAGAAAGGATGTTCAAGAAAGATAATAACCCTGCCTTCATTAATTAAGGTAAGAGAGAAGCTAACGGATTGACACTCGTTAAGGGTTCCCTTCCACCAGGAGTCGAAGCTTACATTGTCCAGGGGATATTTTAAACCCTCCGATTTTATTTTTACATCACTGTCAAGAGAAAACACCGATACCTGACATCCTTTAAATGCATTGATTGTACAGCTGCTCTTAACGGAGATGAAAATTCCGCTGTTTGTCCACATCTCAACCGGAATTGAGGTGAGCCCCGAATAGTGGCTCAATAATGAGATGTTACCAATTGTATGATCCTCCCGGAGGCCCGTTGCTCCCAGGATGGTTATCTTCCCTGGATTCAATTCAAGAGAGTTTATAAAGGCCTTCGTAAGATCGTTAGCCTCCTGATCGTCACTTTTGTGAATAATTGCGTTGTATCTCTGCTGCTTCTCAATTTCAAGAGAGTCCATATCGCCTACAATTGCCATTGGAGATACTCCCGCGTCTGTCAGTCTGCCGGCAGCCCCGTCGCAACATACAATGTTTCCGGAGGACATTAGCAGTGATAATGGCTTTTCGTGTACCGGGAATTCTCCGTCTGCAAGTATAATAAGATTATCCATCTATTCGAATCTCCACTTTTCTATATCTCTTATTCCGGGTAAAAACTCCCTTATACCCAGTCTCTTTTTTCCGGCCGCCTGTACCGAAATGAGGTAAACGGAGCCCTCTTTACAGCCAACCTTAAGGTAACTTTTACCGTCGGATTCTGTCTCTCCCGGTTTGAGGCGGGTAGGGAGATTGTCGTACTCTGCAGAGTAGATCTTGAGCATTGTTGATTCATCTCCCTTTATAAAGTTTGAGTATGCTGCCGGATATGGACTCAGACCCCTTATCAGGTTAAAAACTTCATAACTTCTATATTTCCAGTCTATCTTTCCACTCTCCCTGGTTAACTTGGGAGCAACCTTCAAAGAGGTGCCATTTTCTATCAACCTGTTCTGATCTATTGGTGTAATCTCTCCTTTTATCAGCTTTTTTACACTTTGCAACACAAGTGAAGCACCTAGAGCCGACAGTTTATCGTGAAGTTCACCGGCATTTTCATTCTCACCAATATTACACTCACTCTGAAGGAGAATCTTGCCTGTGTCAATCTCCTCATCAATCATAAAAGTGGTGACACCAGTGGTTGTTTCGCCATTTATCAGAACATGGTTGATTGGTGCAGCACCTCTGTATTGAGGCAGTAAAGAGGCATGAAGATTGAATGTGCCAATTGAGGGTAAAGACCATACAATCTTTGGAAGCATCCTGAATGCAACCACAATAAAAAGATGGGCATTAATATCCGAAAGCTCTTTAACGAACATCTCATCTTTAAGGGAATGGGGCTGAAGTACTTTTAAACCGAGTGAGAGTGCATATTTTTTGACTTCACTTTGAGAAACTTTAAGACCTCTGCCCACAGGTTTATCGGGCGCAGTAACAACAGCGCATATTTCATACCCTTCACTAATGAGTCTCTCCAAAGGCGGGACAGCAAATTGGGGTGTCCCCATATAAACTATCTTTATCCTATTCATTCTTCTCTCCTCTGTATCTGTTAAGCTTGTCCGTCAGCTTTCTGAAAAAATTGATATAAATCTCTGAATTAAAGAGTGAGGAATCTCTTGTAGATTTCCAGGTGAGATATACCCCAATAGGGAACAGTATCATTGACGATATAAGCGTACCTGTGGCGGGAGCGATAACGCCGTCGGTTGCCAGTTTTTTTCCGCTTATGTCAACTACCCAGTAAATCACAAAAAACAGCATTGATACAATAACCGGTGTGCCAAGACCTCCTTTGCGTATTATTGCCCCCAATGGAGCTCCGATAAAGAAGAAAATGAAGCAGGCAATGGAGAGTGTAAATTTCCTGAACCGCTCTATCCGTATCTTTCTTAGGGGGTAGATATACTGATACTCCTCAATCTGGTAGTTATCCAAAAGAGTGATGCTGCCTTCCAACCTGCCTATTGTGGATCTTATATTCTGTTTTTTATCCTCCGGCGATTCCCATTGGAAAAGTGAGTCGTATTGGAAGACAGCGTTGTAATTCTCAGCATTCTCTTTGTCAAACTCCTTGCTGTACATCAGGCCGCTTCCACTTATAAGATTCCGGTACTGATAGGTTTTTACCTTTACATATGCAGAATCCAGAGAGTCCCGCGCCACTCTCAGTTGTGCCAGATTCTGAGCCATAACCTCTCCGCTGAATTTGTCCTCTTCCGATCTTCTAAAGGCATAGTTATCAATTGATATTATCATATCCTGTTTGTCGAAACCTATCCTCTGAAGAGTGTACTCTTCGTCAAGCGACCCCGGATTACGCGGCTCTTCTTCGTAGGAGTATCCACTGTAAAGAGTGAAAATGAGATTTTTTTTATCTGAAGTGAACTTAATTGAACCCGAATCTGCAAGAGTAAGACTGGTATTGCCGCGACCGCTTTTATGAGAATATACCATAACATCATATATCGAGCCGCTCTTTTGGTCTCTGCTTCCGATTCGAATGCTGTATCCTTCAATTCCGTTATAGAAGATGCCGGTTGGCAGTCTTATCTCCTCTTTGGTCTTGCCGATGTCGTCTCTTAGTGTGTAGATGTTGCTGTATGCAACAGGAATAAGGTTATTGGAGGCAAAGAATGCACCAATGCTTATAAAGAAAGAGAGTATGATTAAAGGTGAGAGAATACGCTGGAGTGAGACTCCTGCTGCCTTCATTGCCAGTAATTCGTTATCTTCTCCCATACCGCCAAGTGTCATTATTGATGCCAGAAGTGTTGCAATGGGAAGAGCAAGAGGAATAAGCGTGGCTGAGCCCCAACCGAGAAACTCGAGAATAACCAGTGCACTCAACCCTTTGCCTACAAGCTCATCGATATACAGCCACAGAAACTGCAGCATCAGGGCAAAAATTACGATGAGAAATGTAAGAACAAATGGCCCCAGAAAAGCTTTAATGATAAATTTATCTATCTTTTTCAACGGCAATCAGATTATCCTCTTTTTTTAGTTACTCTCTCTATTAGCTTTTGTACAGCATCTTTTATGCCATTAGGATTTTTCCCTCCGGCTGTGGCAAAATGCTTCTGTCCTCCACCTCCTCCGCTGATTAGTTTTGCAGCTTCGCGCACATCCTCGGAAGCATCAAAGCCACCTGCAATAAGATCATCGGAATACATCAACGCCAAAAAAGGTTTCTCCTCGTGAATATATCCGGCAATAAAAGCAGCGGAGGTGAATTGACCCTTTAGCATAAAGGCGATATTTTTTATTACATCAGGATGATATTCACCTGTTAACTCAAAGATTTTTATTCCATTTACCTCTTTTATCTCTCTGGTAAGCTGCTCTCTGACACGGATTGCACTCTCCTTAAGTGACTCCTCAACACTTTTAGCGAGTTGTAAATTGGTCTCGACAATTTTTTGGACTGCAGCCAGTGTATTGGGAGCATTGTTCAGTAAAATTTTAATCTCTTTTAATGTCTCTTCTGCCTCTCTGAATAATTTGAGAGCATTCTCACCCGTTGTCGCCTCAATTCTGCGGACTCCTGCAGCTATTGCAGACTCTGAAATAATCTTAAATAATCCGATGCTGCCTGTGGCTCCTGCATGGGTTCCTCCGCATAACTCTATTGACTCTCCGAACTTTATTACCCTAACAGATTCTCCGTACTTCTCTCCGAAAAGCGCAATTGCTCCCATGCTTTTTGCAACATCAACCGGTACATCTCTGTATTCATCCCTCATTTCGTTATCTCTGATGAAACTGTTTACCAGATCCTCTATCTTCCTCAAATCTGAATCTGATATCTTTTCAAAGTGTGAAAAGTCGAAACGGAAGTGGGAGTGACTTACCAATGAGCCCTTTTGCTCTATATGGTTACCCAGAACTTTTCGTAAAGCTCTGTGTAAAAGATGGGTTGCCGTATGATTATTTGCAGTGGATTGTCTCTTATCTCTGTCTACCTCCGAGTGGAATATGCCTGAGAGGTCTTCGGGTAATTTGTCTGCGATATGTATAATCAGGTTATTCTCCTTAACCGTGTTTTTAATCTCTATGACTCTCCCGTCAGATGAGTTAAGAACACCGGAATCCCCCACCTGCCCTCCGCTCTCGGCGTAGAATGGTGTTTTATCCAGAACCAGCTGATAAAATTTGCCGGAAGAGGTCTTAATTTCACGGTATCTTACAATTCTTGACTCCTCTTCTGTTCTCTCGTATCCGGTAAAAATTGTTTGAGTGTAGGGTTGCAGCTCTGTCCAGTCTCCTTCCTGAGATAGTGTTGCTTTACGGCTTCGCTCCTTCTGTTTCTCAAGCTCAACCTCAAATTGGTGGATGTCAATGGTATATGAGTTCTCTCTTGCAATTAGTTCGGTAAGATCAATGGGGAATCCGTAGGTGTCGTAAAGAACAAAAGCATCTTCACCCGATATTTTTTTAGTTGTGCTGTTGCGCGCCATGAGGGAGTCCATAAGACGGATTCCCTTTTCAAGTGTTCTCAGGAAAGACTCCTCTTCTTCCCTTATAACTTTTTCAATGAGATTTTGCTGAGAAACAAGTTCCGGAAAAGCTTCACCCATTACGGATGCCAGTGTGGGAACAAGTCTGCAAAGCAGAGGGGTTGAGCAGTCAAGGAAAGTGTAGCCATAGCGGACAGCTCTTCGTAAAATGCGACGAATAACATATCCCGCCTTAACATTTGAGGGTAACTGCCCGTCGGCTATTGAAAAGCAGATAGCTCTAATATGATCGGCAATAACTCTCATTGCAACACCGGTTTGCTGGCTGCTGTTGTAATCCTTTCCGGTGAGTTGTGAGATAGCAGAGATCAAACCTGTAAACACATCTGTATCATAATTACTCTGTTTATGCTGCATTGCCATGCATAACCTCTCAAGACCCATTCCTGTATCTACATGTTTTTGAGGGAGAGGAACCAGTTCTCCGCTAGATTTCCTGTTATACTGAATAAAAACAAGATTCCAGATTTCAATAACAAGGTGATGCCCCTGATTAACAAGTGTGGCACCATCAACAACAGCTCTCTCGCTGTCACTTCGGAGATCTATGTGAATCTCACTGCAGGGACCGCAAGGGCCCGTATCTCCCATCTCCCAGAAATTATCCTTCTTATTTCCAAAAAGAATTCTCTCCAGTGGCAGATACTTTTTCCATCTGATTCGTGCCTCTTCATCTGCCTCTATGCCTGCCTGAGGATCGCCTTCGAAAACTGTAGCATAAAGGCGGTTGCTGTCCAGTTTATAGATTCCGGTAAGTAGTTCCCATGCCCAATCAATGGCCTCTGTTTTAAAGTAGTCTCCAAAACTCCAGTTACCAAGCATCTCAAACATTGTGTGGTGATAGGTGTCGTGACCAACCTCCTCCAGATCGTTGTGTTTGCCGCTTACTCTAAGACACTTCTGAGAATTAACAACACGCGGATACTTTGGGGCTGTATTACCAAGGAACCAATCTTTAAACTGATTCATACCGGCATTAGTGAACATTAAGGTAGGGTCATCCTTTATCACCATTGGTGCAGATGGAACAATTGTATGTCCTTTACTTTCAAAAAAGCGTAAAAAATTTTCTCGTATATTATTTGATGTCATAACTATTTGCCGGATTGCCGGTTTCAAAATGAATCACAAAAATAGGTTTTTATTTAAAATTATATAAATTTGCATGAAATAAAGATTCTTTTTCCAATATGTCCAAACAGAAAAGATACAAATACAATCCCGAAACTCTGGCGTACGAGATACACAATGTACCCGCTAAGGCGAGATTTTCAAAGGGATTTATCCTTTTTCTGATCAGCCTTTTTATCTCTCTGGGTTACTACTTTATTTACACCGAGTATCTTAACCTTGAGACACCCAAAATGGTTTCACTTAAAGCAAACAATCAGGAACTTGCAAACCGCCTTGAGCTTATCAACAGAAGATTCGAAAGTGCAAACAGGTCGTTAATGTCTCTTCAGATGAGAGACAATTATGTATACAGGCCCATTTTCGGTATGGAAGAGATTCCTCAGGATGTGCGTAATGCAGGGTTTGGAGGTGTTGACCGCTACTCATACCTTGAGAATTTCGAGAAGTCGGGAATTCTGGCAAAAACGGCTTTTAACATAGATGTTTTATCCAAAAAAACATATATACAATCGAAATCATTTGATGATGTTTCCAAGCTGGCCAAGAACGCAGACGAAATGACTCTTTGTATACCGGCAATTCCACCACTTGATATAACCTCAACAAGGATAAGATTTTCAAGCAGTTTCGGTTACAGAAGAGACCCTTTCCACGGAGACTTCAGAATGCACTCCGGAGTTGATTTGTCAGGTCCTGTGGGTGAGCCGATATATGCCACAGGAAACGGTAAAGTCATTGAGGTTGGCTTTGACTTCTTCGGATATGGAAATTATGTGCTGATAGATCACGGTTATGGTTATAAAACCAGATATGCCCACCTTAAAAGCGCAGCAGTTACTATCGGAAGGGTTGTAAGAAGAGGAGAGGAGATTGGTTATATGGGTAACACAGGCAGGTCGAAGGGGCCTCATCTTCACTATGAAGTGATATACAGAAACAGACCTGTAAATCCACTCAACTACTATAACAGGGACATTGACCGGGAAGAGTTCACCAGTTTATTGACTCCCAAGAGTTAAACTCCTATGAGTAAATACAAATTTAATAAGGAACAGCTGAGGTTCGTAGAAGAGAAACTTGGTCTGACCGGCAGGTTGAAGATGTTTCTTAAGTATCTTGTGGGAAGTATTCTGCTGGCTGTACTCTATTATTTAATCTTTGCTGCAATTTTCAACACAGGAGAGGAGGAGCGGCTTCTGAGGGAGAACCGGATGTTAAACGAGGAGTACAAAAGAGCCGTTGAAAAACTGGATATAATTGATAATGTCATTCTCGATCTCCAGAAAAGGGACAGAGAGATATATATGAGTATCTTTCAATCAAGTCCTCCGGAGCTGTTAAGCGAATATAATCCAAGACTTTATATTCAATTGGACACATCATCTGATGTTGCACTTGTAAATTATTCGGCAAACAAACTAAATTCATTAAAGTTAATTTCGCAGAAGCAGGAGAGAAGAATAGCAGAGATACTCAATGCATTGCAAAATAAGGAGAACCTTGGCAATATACCATCAATTATGCCTATAAAGGGTATGACAATATCACAAACCGGAGCAAGCATAGGAGATAAGATACATCCGTTTTATAAAACAATGAGCAGGCACACTGGTATAGATCTGCTTGCCGGTTTGGGGACAGAGGTTATTGCCACAGCTGACGGATATGTGACAAATGTAGAGAGATCGGACAGGGGAAGAGGAAATCAGATAACTATTCTGCACGGGAACGGGTACGAAACATATTATGCTCATCTGGGGGAGATGCTTGTGAGAAGGGGTCAAAATGTAAAAAGAGGTCAGGTTATAGCCAGAGTTGGCAGCAGCGGTCTCTCTTTCGCCCCCCATCTTCATTATGAGGTAAGATTGGATGGAAACATTATGGATCCTGTAAACTATTTTTTTTCGGAGCTACGCCCATCGTCATACAGAGAAATGATGATAATTGCATTGAACAGTGGACAGTCAATGGACTGATTTTTTGAAAACTATATAAATTTTTATCGATATGCCATACAAAGAGTTTAAAATAGAGAAGCTGTACTACACAATAGGTGAGGTGGCAGAGATTCTGGGAGAGAACTCTTCTCTTGTAAGGTTCTGGGCTCAGAAATTTCCTGAATACATTAAACCCGCCAGAAATAAAAAAGGCAACAGACTATTTACAGCGGAGGATATCACAAATTTCAGACTTATCCATTATCTGGTCAAGGAGAGGGGGATGACTCTTGAAGGTGCTTCAAAGAGGTTAAAGGATAACAAAAGTGGTGTTGACAGGAGAGTAGATGTTGTTGAGATATTAACCGGAATCAGGGAGAGACTGGTAGAGGTAGCGGATTCATTGGAGAGATGAAAGCCAGGGATATAATTGAAATAATAGATCGTTTTGCCCCCGGCTCACTTCAGGAGGATTGGGATAACTCCGGTTTAATGGCAGGTGATATTGAGAGGGAGGTGACATCGGCAATTGTGGCCCTTGACTGTACTATGGATGTAGTTGATGAGGCAATTGACAAAGGTGCTCAGATGATAATCACCCATCATCCTCTGATATTCGGAGGGCTTAAAAAAATTGGAACAGACAGAGTTCAGGAGAGAGTTCTGATAAAAATAATAAAAAACGATCTGGTAGTATACAGTGTACACACAAATATCGATAAGGTGCCGGATGGAGTGAGCGGAGTTATGGCCGAAAAACTTAAACTTTGTAACACCTCGGTGCTGGATATTGACAGAGATGGTTACGGGCTGGGAATAATAGGAGAGTTGCAACGAAGCTTAAGCTGTCATGATTTTATTGTAAATCTCAAAGATCTCTTTAAAGTAAATACTATTAAAACCTCTGCGCCGGTTAGAGAGATGATAAATAGAGTGGCAGTTTGCGGCGGAAGCGGTTCATCTTTGATTGACAAAGCACAAAAGGCAGGTGCACAGGTACTTGTAACAGGGGATATCTCATATCATCATTTCTTTTGCGAAGATGGTTTTATGATAATTGATATTGGTCACTTCGAGAGCGAGATAGCAGTAGCGGATCTTCTCTGTTCAGTTATTAAGAAAAAAATTCCTAACTTTGCCATCTTCAAAAGTGAAAGAAATAATAATCCAATATATTACCATTAATTGATTATGTCGGCAGCCAAAACAAAAGCACCTATTGAAACCCCGCTTGACGGAGGTACATTCATATCACTGCAGAAAAGTTCTGTAGAGGGTGATCTTACAATGGAGTCTAAGCTAAATTTTCTGTATAAACTTCAACTTACGGATACTCAGATTGATAAAATTCACCTGTTGAGGGGAGAATTACCTCTGGAGGTGCAGGACCTTGAAGATGAAATCCTTGGAATGAAAACGAGGGTAGATAATCTTCAACAGGAGCTTAAAGAGATAGAAAAGACAATTTCTCAAAAGAAAATCGATCTTGAAAACTCAAAAGCTCTTATAGAGAAGTACACTTCCCAGCAGAATAATGTAAAGAATAACAGAGAGTACGACTCTCTTTCAAAGGAGATAGAGTTTCAGGGTCTTGAAGTTCAATTGGCCGAAAAGAGGATTAAGGAGAGCTCTCAGCTTTTAGTTGACAAAAAAGTTATCTTTTCTGAAACCATTAAAGCTCTAGAAGAGAGGGCGTTAGACCTGGAGAATAAGAAGAAAGAGCTGGACTCAATTATTGCAGAAACAGCAAAGGAGGAGGAGGCACTTTTAAGATATTCAGAAGAAATTCAATCTCAGATAGATGCAAGATTACTTGCTGCATATAAAAAGGTGAGGTCAAATGCCAGAAACGGACTTGCTGTGGTAACTGTTAAGCGTGATGCCTGTTCTGGTTGTTTTAATAAAATACCTCCACAAAGGCAAATGGATATTGCATCCAGCAAAAAAATAATTGTGTGCGAATATTGCGGAAGAATTCTGGTAACTGCAGAGTTTGAAGGTGAATAGATGGACAGGATTCCCTATACTCTGAGGGATCTGTTTTTTAAGCATATTGCACAAACATCCCCCTCTCCTCTGGGCATTGAAATCGAAAGAGCTCAGGGGGTTTTTCTTTATACAAAAGACAACAGAGAGATAATTGATCTCGTTTCGGGGGTATCTGTCTCTAATACCGGACATGGAAACAGGGAGATAATTGAGAGTGTCAAAGAGCAGATAGATAAACATATGCATCTAATGGTGTATGGAGAGATAATTCAATCTCCCCAGGTAATGCACGCAAAGTTGCTTGTTGATCAGCTTCCCTCGTCGCTTAACAGTGTTTACTATGTAAATTCCGGTAGTGAGGCCAATGAGGCAGCGCTTAAGCTTTGTAAGCGTGTTACCGGAAGGAGGGAGATTATCTCTTTTAAAAACAGCTATCACGGAAGCACACACGGAGTATTGAGTGTGTCTGGTAACGAAGAGTTTAGAAATGCGTTTCGTCCTTTGCTGCCCTGTATAAGACAGATTGAGTTCAATAATTTTGAGCATCTCGGAGAGATATCCCCAAAAACGGCATGTGTCATTGTTGAACCGGTTATGGCAGAGGCAGGAGTCATTCTGCCGGTTGGAGGATATCTTGAAAAGTTAAGAGAGAGATGCAATGAGACAGGAGCACTGCTCATCTTTGACGAGATTCAGACCGGTTTCGGGAGAACCGGTAAATTATTTGCCTTTATGCAATGCGGAGTTATTCCCGATATATTGACCCTTGCAAAAGCAATTGGAGGCGGAATGCCTCTGGGTGCACTGGTATCTTCGGGTGAAATTATGCAAAACTGGCAATCAAATCCACCTCTGGGACATATAACCACATTTGGAGGTCATCCTGTCTCCTGCTCGGCTGCACTGGCCTCTTTGAAATTACTTTTAAAAGAGAGATGGATTGCTGAGGTTAATGAAAAGAGTGCTATATTTGTAAGAGCGCTGAAGGGTCATCCGCTTGTTAAAGAGATAAGGGCAGCAGGTCTTCTTATTGCCGTAGATCTTGTTAGTCAGGACTATGCTCAGAAAATCATACCGCTTTTAGCAGAAGAGGGTGTTCTTAGCGATTGGTTCTTATTCTGTCCCACTGCTTTCAGGATTGCTCCTCCTCTCATCATAAACAAAGAGCAGGCAGAAATGGCAACGGATAGGATAATCGGGGCTCTAGACACACTTAAAGGAAACTAAACTCTGCATGGCTAAGAATTATAACAGAACAAAAACTTCGCAAAGCGTTAATGTTGATGTGCTTGGTCTTGAGATGGGCAAGAAACCACCCCAGGCAATTGACATAGAAGAGGCGGTACTGGGAGCATTAATGCTGGAACCTGCTGCCATTACAGATATACTTGACATTATTAACCCGGAGTGTTTCTATAAAGAGGCAAACAGAAAAATTTTTACAGCCATATCGTCTCTGGCTGCAAAACATGCTCCGGTTGACATTTTCACAGTCTCCGATGAACTTAAAAATTCCGGAGATCTCGAGCTAATAGGTGGCGTATCCTTTCTCACACAGTTAAGTATGAGAATCGGAGCCGCGGCTCACATAGATTATCATGCAAAGATTCTTCTTCAGAAATATATTCAAAGAGAGTTGATATCAATCTCTTACGGCGTTCAGAAAGAGGCGTTTGACGATTCTGTATCTGTCGACGATTTGCTGGATACCACACAGCAGAAGATTTTCACCCTCGCTGACAGAAATATGAGAAAAGACTCTCAGGTTATTCAGTATGTAATAAACCAGGCAATAGATGACCTGGAGAAGAATCAACTCAGAACAGACGGGCTCAGCGGAGTGCCTTCGGGATACACAGCTGTTGACCGGGTTACGCTGGGATGGCAACCTTCGGATTTAATAATAATTGCAGCAAGACCCTCAATGGGTAAAACGGCATTTGTACTTACCATGGCCAGGAATATGGCAGTGGATCACAATGTCCCCGTAGCTTTTTTCTCTCTGGAGATGTCATCCGTACAACTGGTTAAAAGATTGATGATAAGTGAAACCGGGCTTGATGGAGAGAAGATCAAGGGCGGCAAGAAACTAAAGGATTACGAGTGGGAGCAGCTGCATTCAAGACTTAAGCAACTTGTAAAGGCCCCAATCTTTGTGGATGATACACCTTCATTATCTATAAATGAACTAAGGTCAAAGGCGAGAAAGCTGGTTATGATTCACGGTGTTAAACTTATTGTTATTGACTACCTGCAACTGATGACGGGGCCGCCCGAACTGAGGGGGATGAGAGAGCAGGAGGTATCATCAATCTCAAGGTCTCTCAAGGCAATAGCAAAAGAGCTTAATATTCCGGTAATTGCACTTTCGCAGCTGAGTCGTGCCGTGGAGATCAGAGGAGGAAACAAAAGGCCTCAGTTAAGCGATTTAAGAGAATCAGGGGCAATAGAGCAGGATGCCGACCTTGTTCTTTTTATTCACAGGCAAGACTATTACAGTATAGGAGATGAGAATCCGGCATTAAGGGGAGTCTCCGATATTATAATTGCAAAGCACAGGAACGGAGCTGTATGTGATGTTAAGCTCAGGTTCAGAAGCTCCGAAGTTAAGTTTACAGATATGACCGATTCTGCACTCTCTGCAGAGTCATTCGGAGCAGAGAGCTTTGAGACCTATCCTTCCAGGATGAATCATCAGGAGTATAAATCAAATTCCGATTTTGATCAGGATTTTTAATGAGGAGTATCTTTGCTTTAATAATTGTTATGTTATCCCTATCCCTTTTTGCAGGGCAGAAGGAGACAAGGTGCATTAAAGTGAAGGATATACCTGATAATCTGAGAGCTTATGATGAGGGAGAGAACCTGCTGTATGTAATAAAATATACATGGGGTATTATCAACACCGATGTTGGAGAAGCCAGAATATCCCTTTCAAAAGGAAAATTTGATAACGGAACGGAGTATTTTCACTCAACAATATATGGTTACACCTACCGGTTCTACGATGTTTTTTTTAGAGTAAGAGACCTTTTCGAGTCGAAGTTTAATACGGTCAACGGACGACCATACTATTTCCACCGCAACATTCAGGAGGGAAGATACAGGATGAAAAACTATATCTGGTTCAACCCCGATTACTCTATTAATGCCTCTTTTGAAAGATTACAGGATCCACAGCGTGATACCCTTTTAGCCGGTAACGAATGTACATTCGATTTGGTCTCCCTGTTTTATTTTACCCGTAACATAGACTTCTCTCAGATACCGCCAGGGGTTGAACAGCCAATCTCGTTTGCCATAGATGGTGAGATAAATGAGGTGTTTTACCGGATGATAGGGCCGGAGAAAAAGCGAGTTCCCGGTCTGGGACAGTGCAATACAGTTAAATTTGCGGCCAGGGCAGTTGCAGGTAAAGTATTCACGGGAAAAGAGGATCTTCTTATTTGGGTGAGTGACGATAAAAACCGGGTACCCCTTATGTTTGAGACGCCAATAATTGTAGGAAGCGTTACCGGAAGATTAAAGTCTTACAATAACCTTAAGCACCCGTTAACAAGCATAAAATAACAGCTATGGAGAAATATACAGATTTTATTGATCATGAAGGAGTTGTTAAAGAGATTGACAATGAAACTATCTCTGTAGAGATTGTCAATAAATCGGCCTGTTCTTCCTGCCATGCCAAAGCGATGTGTGCACTGGGAGAGGCAAAGATTAAAATTGTTGAGGTGGAGAACAGCGGGTTTGAGTTGTATGAGCCGGGAGAACGGGTAAATGTGAAATTAAAAAAGAGCATGGGTTACAGAGCTCTTTGGATCTCTTATGTTATCCCTTTAATAATTTTAATGGTTTTATTAGTATCTTTGAACTCGTCAGGGTTATCCGAAATTCTTACGGGTATTTCAATAATTGCAGGTGTTGGTCTGTACTACACCGTAGTATGGCTGTTGAGAGACAGACTAAAACGCGAATTCATTTTTATTATAGAAAAACTTAATAATTGATGACAACAACAATACTATTTACAATTGTTAGTTTGAGTGTTCTGGGATTGTTACTGGCCTCTGTTCTTTATGTGGTGGCGCAGAAATTTAAAGTTGAGGAGGATCCCCGTATAGATGATGTTGAGGCTCTTCTGCCGGGAGCAAATTGCGGCGGTTGCGGCTTTGCAGGATGCAGGGCATTTGCCGAGGGTTGTGTTAAAGCATCCGACCTTGACTCACTGAATTGTCCCGTTGGAGGTAATGATACCATGAAACAGGTTGCCTCCTATCTTGGAAAAGAGGTAACAGAGACGGATGCAAGAACAGCCGTAATCAGGTGTAACGGAAACTGCGATAACAGGCAGAAAACAAACTATTACGATGGCTACTCATCATGTTCTGTAATGGCTTCACTTTACAGTGGTGATACCGCATGCAGTTACGGGTGCCTTGGACAGGGAGACTGTGTTGTTGTCTGTAGTTTTGATGCAATAAAAATGGACCCAAGGACAGGCCTGCCCGAGGTAGATGACCAAAAATGTACCGCCTGCGGTGCTTGCGTTAAGGCGTGTCCAAAAGCAATAATTGAACTGAGGAATAAGGGCCCGAAAAACAGAAGAATATATGTAAGTTGTGTCAACAAAGATAAGGGAGGTATTGCCCGGAAAGCATGCACTGTTGCGTGTATAGGTTGTTTCAAGTGTCAGAAAGCATGTGCTTTTGATGCCATAGTTATTTCTAACAATCTGGCATATATAGATTTCAATAAATGTAAACTTTGCCGTAAATGTGTAACGGAGTGTCCGACTCATGCTATTATTGAGCTCAATTTCCCTGTAAGAGTTCCAAGAAGAGAGGAGGCAATAATTAACGAACAGTAATTCTTGAGATTATATGAGCAGAACTTTTTCAATTGGAGGTATTCATCCACACGATTATAAAATATCGGCCAATGCGGCCATTGAAGACTTCCCGCTTATGGATATGGCTTATATATCCATGTCACAGCATTTGGGTGCTCCCTCAGAACCGGTGGTAACAAAGGGCGACAGAGTGAAAACCGGGCAGTTGATAGCCAAAGCAAACGGATTTATCTCAGCAAACATTCATTCATCTGTCTCCGGTGTAGTGACTTCAGTTGAACCTCTTCCCGACATATCGGGTAATTTGATACAACATATTGTAATCAAAGTTGAGGGTGACGAATGGGATGAAAAAATTGACCGTTCACAGGAGATTGTAAGGGAGATAAAGCACACAGGAAAAGAGATAATTGACATCATTGCCGCATGTGGTATAGTGGGGCTGGGAGGAGCTGCATTTCCAACGCACATAAAGCTGTCACCTCCACCCGGAAAAACGGCAGAGTATCTCCTGATAAACGGGGCAGAATGCGAACCTTACATAACATCCGATTACAGAGTTATGCTTGAGTTGCCGGAGCAGGTACTGATAGGTACAAAACTGATGATGAAGGCACTTGGGGTTAATAAAGCATATTTGGGGATTGAGGAGAATAAGCCAAAAGCCCTGAAAATAATGAAAGAGAAAGCAAAGACTGCGTACAAAGAGATAAAAATCGTCTCTCTTAAAAAAAGATATCCTCAGGGAGGAGAGAAGCAGTTAATAGATGCAATACTTCACAGAAGAGTCCCTTCAATGGGGTTGCCCATAGATACAGGCGTAGTGGTGCAGAATGTAGGGACTGCTCTTGCGGTTTATGAGGCAGTGCAAAAGAGTAAACCCCTCATTGACGGAATTGTTACCGTTACCGGTGGTTGTATGAAAGAGCAGAGGAACTTTCGTTTGAGAGTAGGAACCAGCTTAGAGAGAGTGATGTATTCGATAGGAGGATTCCCCAAAGATGCCGTAAAGCTTATAAGCGGAGGGCCAATGATGGGGAAAGCGGTCTCCCGTATGGAAGCAGCATCAGTAAAGAGTTCTTCTGCGCTGTTGCTTTTGACAGAACAGGAGACAAAAAGAGGAGAGGAGGGTAATTGCATAAGATGTGCCAAATGCGTAGATGCATGCCCTATGGGGCTTGAGCCATATCTCCTTAACAGACTCTCCAGAGCCAACAGGTTGGATGAAATGGAGGTAAATATGATTCAGGATTGTATAGAGTGCGGGTGCTGTTTTTACAGTTGTCCATCAAACATTCCGCTTCTCGATACAATCAGGTACTCGAAAGCACAGGTTTTAAAAATAATGAGAAGCAGACCCAGAAAGTAACAGACATACTCTATGAAAAAATTATTAGTATCACCCGCACCGCATATTCATGGAAAAGAGAGTACCAGATCTTTGATGAGAGATGTAATCATTGCACTCTCTCCATCACTACTGGTATCAATCTATTTTTTCGGTTTTTCTGCAATTAAACTTGCATTTGTAGGAGCAATCACCTGTATTCTTGTAGAATATGCTATTCAAAGATACCTTATAAAGGGCAAGACCAGCATAAACGACTACTCTGCAGCATTAACCGGGTTGTTGCTGGCATTGAATCTTCCACCCAGCTCCCCCTGGTGGATAATCTTCATTGGTTCGGTAGTGGCAATTGGTGTTGCAAAAATGAGCTTCGGAGGATTGGGTCAGAACCTGTTTAATCCGGCCTTGGTTGGGCGTGTTTTTCTGTTAATATCCTTCCCCGTATTAATGACAGACTGGACTATTCCTCAGTCGTGGTTCCGTGAGGGAATAGATGCCGGATCGGGAGCCACCGCTCTCTCAATTGTAAAGGAGGGGCTCTCGAAAGGCATGACAATGGATCAGATTTTTGCAGAGAACAACTTCTCGTATGCCGAAATGTTGTTCAGTAAAATCGGGGGTTCGGTAGGTGAGGTTTCGGCGCTGGCTCTGCTTGCCGGCTTGGGCTATCTGCTTATTCGCAGGGTTATACGTCCGCATATTCCTTTGTCGGTTATAGGGTCTGTGATACTTATGTCAGGTATATTCTGGCTGATTAATCCCGATAAAAATCCCGATCCTCTGTTTACAGTTCTCACCGGGGGTATACTTCTGGGGGCAATCTTTATGGCTACGGACTATGTGACATCACCTATGAGCACCAAAGGTATGGTAATATTTGGTGTCGGAATAGGGGTTTTGACTGTTCTGATAAGAAATTTCGGGGCCTATCCCGAGGGTATATCCTTTGCAATTCTCATTATGAATGCAACGGTACCTCTGCTAAACAACTATTTCAAACCGAAACGCTTTGGAAAGGAGGTAAACAATGGCTAAAAGTTCATCATTAAAAAATATGTTGTTGACGCTTACTACAGTTACCCTTGTAGCGTCGGCACTTTTGGGCGGAGTATATGCGCTTACAATAGCACCAATTGATGCTGCAATGGCTGCAAAGACAAATAATGCAATTGCAAGTGTATCTCCGGAGTTTAACAATGACCCCTCTGCAGAGCTTTTTATTGTAGAATTTGGCGGTAAAAATTATAGGGTTTACCCGGCCATAAAAGACGGAGTCTATTCGGGTTTTGCAATTGAGACCTTTGCATCGGGGTTTGGTGGCAGAATACTGCTTATGGTTGGTTTTAGCATAAGTGGTGAAATTAACGGAATCTCTGTACTATCACATACAGAAACCCCGGGATTGGGAGATAAAATTGAACCGGCCAAGGGGAATTTCTCACTCCAGTTTCAGGGCAAAAATCCGGAAAGTTTTAAATTAGTTGTTAAAAAAGATGGTGGTGATGTGGATGCAATAACCGCCTCTACAATTACCTCAAGGGCATATTGCGATGCCGTTACTGTTGCCTGGGAGGTTTATAAACTATGTGTTAAGGAAAAATTAGCTGAGGAGGATAAAGATGAGTAAAATATCACTGATTACAAGAGGTATAATAAAGGAGAACCCCATTTTCATTCTCCTTCTTGGGATGTGTCCCACGCTTGGAACCACAACCTCTGCAATAAACGGAATGGGAATGGGGTTGGCAACAACCTTTGTTCTTATACTTTCAAATATTGTAATTTCTTCCATAGCAGGATTAATCCCCAATAAGGTGCGAATACCCTCATATATTGTGGTCATTGCATCTTTTGTAACCATTCTTCAATTGCTGATGCAGGCATTTATGCAGGGGTTATACGACACACTGGGGCTGTTTATACCGCTTATTGTTGTTAACTGCATTGTTCTGGGAAGAGCAGAAGCATTTGCCTCAAAAAATTCTGTAACCGATTCAGCTCTCGACGGAATTGGAATAGGGCTTGGATTTACTTTGGGACTTACAGTTCTTGGTGCAGTGAGAGAGCTGTTGGGAAGTGCTTCTATATTTGGCATTAAGCTTATCGATAATGACGGGATGCTGGTATTTGTCCTGGCGCCGGGGGCCTTTATTGCACTGGGCTACCTGCTTGTGCTTTTTAACAAGGTTAAAACAAAAATGTCTTAAAACGGACTGGTTATGGAGTATATTTTAATTATTATATCGGCTGTATTTGTAAACAATATTGTTTTATCACAGTTTTTGGGGGTTTGTCCCTTTCTTGGAGTTTCCAATAAGGTAAGCACAGCCGCGGGAATGTCGGGAGCGGTTACTTTTGTAATGGCCGTGGCAACTCTTGTTACATATCTGCTTCAGAATTATGTTCTGGTCCCATTGGGAATTGGCTTTATGCAAACAGTTACTTTTATTGTAGTTATCGCCTCTCTTGTTCAGATGGTTGAGATTATTTTAAAGAAAATAAGCCCGTCACTGTATCAGGCCCTTGGAATATTCCTGCCCCTGATAACAACCAACTGTGCGGTACTTGGAGTTGCTATTCTGGTTGTTTCAAAGGAGTTCACATTTGGAGGAGATCCACAGCTTTTAAATATGGCACAGGCGATAGTCTTTTCAATTGCCAATGCCATAGGATTCGGTCTGGCAATGATTCTTTTTGCCGGGTTGAGGGAACAACTTGAGCTTGCAAATGTACCGAAAGAGTTTAAAGGGACTCCAATAGCTTTAATAACGGCCGGAATACTTGCTTTGTCATTTATGGGTTTTGCAGGTCTGGTATAGCATATATGTCAAAAACACTTATAGAACTTGAGAATATTCTCAGGGA
>CAZPFI010000025.1:0-19190 GCA_964585795.1 uncultured Muribaculaceae bacterium
CCCAAGAGGGTGCCCGACACTATATGCAAATAGATATAAATTAAAAATTAATGGCGAAAATATATTCATTTGCATATAATTTTATATATTTGCATGTAATTATATTCAAAAGCATATAATGAAACGAGTTTCGGAATTTGTCAAAGAGCGAAGAAAAGAGGTAAACCTTACTCAGGAGGAGTTTGCAGAGCGAGCTGGTGTAGCACTGACAGTGGTTCGCAAAATTGAGCAGGGTAAAACAAATCTGAATATGGATAAGGTGAACCTTGTTCTAAAGATGTTTGGTCACGAACTAGGTCCGGTTAAATGTAAAGACTTAAGCGAATGAGAGAGGGAAAAGTATATTACAAAGAGCTGTTTGCCGGCATCCTGACTGAGACAGATGATGGCGAATATGTATTCTGCTATGAAGAGAAATATGTCGCAAATCACCCGGAAAAATTCATCACCTTCACAATGCCCGTGACACTCATCCCATATACAGATAAGCACCTCTTCCCCTTTTTTGAAGGGCTTATTCCGGAGGGCTGGCTGTTGAACATAGCCTCTGAAAGCTGGAAAATCAACAAAGCAGACAGGATGGGATTGTTACTGGCATGTTGCCGGAACTGCATAGGAGCAGTAAGTGTTGAACCAATATCAGCAAAAGATGGAGAATAGATGTCTGTATTGTTATAAGCCACTTGAGGCAGGCCTTGATTTCCATGAAAAATGCTCACTGGAATTCTTTGGAACATCAACTCCCCCTGTGATAGAGTATTCTCTTAACCAGATGGACGAGCTCGCTAAAAACATTGTAGAGCGGAGTATTGCTGTTCCCGGTGTTCAGGCGAAACTGTCAATGTCAATAGTTCGCGGAGCGATGGAGAGATCATCCGCCAGGCTTACTGTTGTTGGGGCGTTAGGCGGACAGTACATATTTAAACCACCTGCCGGACGCTTTCCTGAGATGCAGCAGAACGAACATGTAACTATGCGGATTGCCCAGGCATTCGGCATAAAAGTGGCTCCATCCTCTCTGATAAAGCTGGCATCCGGCGAACTTTGCTACATTACCAAGCGGGTTGACAGAACTGAATCGGGTGAGAAGATTCATATGATTGATATGTTTCAGATTACCGAAGCATATGACAAATATAAAAGCTCAATGGAAAAGGTGGGAAAAGCTATTGACACCTACTCCTCCAACACTTTGCTTGATAAAATTTTATATCTGGAACTGGCTCTCTTTTCTTTCCTCACCGGCAATAATGATATGCATCTGAAGAATTTCTCAATGATAGAGAGCAAATCAGGATGGATATTATCGCCTGCATATGATCTGCTCAATGTTTCAATACTGATTCCTAAAGACGACGAAGAGCTTGCACTTACTATATCCGGGAAGAAAAAGAGGCTTAAATGGGAGCACTTTGTACAGCTGGGCAGGGGAATGGGATTATCTGAAAAGCAGATAACCGGAATATTAACCAGATTCAAACGGGAGGCACATAAAGCATCTGACTTACTTGATAAATCGTTTCTATCTGCCGGGATGATTGCCAAGTATAAAGAGCTCCTGGAAAAGAGATTCCGGCAGATGGATTAAGGTTGATTCAACAAAAACCGGAATTTTTATCAACTCCAAATCCCTCAAGAATGGTTCGGAAATTCTTCCTCTATGGGGTACGGGGAAAAAAGGTAGTGATGCCTGCTTTTTTCGTACCGTCCCCCGCCACCCTCCGAACTAATACTGAGTGTGAAATTTACAAGATTATTATTACCTTCAGCAAATGAAAAATGAACACTTGAATAAGCTTATTCTTACAATTTACACTATATGATGGCAAATAATCTTTCAAAATTTATATGTTTTATCTTAAGGGTATTTCTATTCGTTTTATTTCCGGTGGCTATCCTTACAACAACAATAGGTTGCAACAAGGATTTGGACACAGAGGATTATTATCAACTTGAGTTCATAACTGAAGATTACAAACCTTTCAATTACATAGAGGATGGCTCGTTAAAGGGATTAGGTCCCGATTTGCTAAGAGAAATTTGCAATGATCTGGGTATTCCGTTTTCTTCAGAAGTGCTTTCATGGGACAAAGCTTATGCAAAAGCTCTCACAAATGAAAATGCAGTGTTATACTCCACTGTTCTTAACGCAGAAAGAAAATCATTATTCAAATGGGCAGGGCCATACGCTTCCTTAGACTGGAATTTTTATTCTTCATCACAGAATCATGTTGAGCTGACATCACTTGACGATGCACGAAATGTTGCCGGCATAGGTGTTCTAGCCGACTATTCAATAACACAGCATCTTGTTAGCGAAGGGTTTAACAATCTTGTTTATTGCGAGAATAACCAGGATGCCTTCAATAAGTTACTATCGGGAGAAATTACACTATTCCCTTCAGACAAGATTACTGCTGAAGCTGCCCTCACCGCCATTGGTAAATCTATTTACAATATTACCAACAAACTTACCTTTCGCACCGATCTGGTTTACTTTGCATTTAATAATGCAATTCCCGACAAGGTAGTTGAAAATTTCCAAAAGGGAATTGACAAATCTAAGCAAAACGGGGTTTTAAAACAGCTTTACCAAATTTATATGCAGTCGGCCAATCCACCCGATATAATTCAGGTTTATACAGAACAGTATCCACCATTAACCTTCCGAAACAATAAAGGAGATATCACCGGTTTTGGAACTGATGTGGTTTTGGAAATTATGAAACGAAATCAATCCTATTTTCCAATCAGATTATCGCTTTGGAGTAATGCTTATGAACTGGCACTGCTCAATCCCAATTTCTGTCTCTTCACAATGGATCGCACTGCCCAACGGGAAAATCTTTTTCAATGGCTGGGACCAATAGGCAGTAATATTACATACTTTTATGTTCGGACAGGTTCGGGTATCACAATTAAATCCATTGATGAAGCGCGCACACTGGGCTCCGTGGGCACTGTCAGTTCTTGGTTTTCTGACCAGTACCTCAGAGGTTTGGGATTTACTAATCTTGTATCTGCAAGCGATCCTGAAATAATGACCGGTAAACTAATGAATGGAGAAATTGATGCCTTTGTATGCTCTAATATTACATTCCCTTCCATACTCAGGTCTATGAATTTCCAGACTAATCAGGTGGAAGCTACATATCCACTTATGACATCTGATTTTTACATTGCGTTTTCAAAAAACACCCCCACATCCACTGTGCAAAAATGGCAGCAGGCGCTTGATGCAGCAAAGCAGGATGGAACTTATGATGCAATATACGGGAAATGGTTTGATTAACAAAGTAACTCATCTTGTGTAACTTTCTTAATATTGGCCTGTTACAAATTTCGGTTTACACAACCTCTGCATCACAAAATATTAATAAATAGGGATATACACCAAAAGAGTTCGTCATTTTTCAATGAATTATCTGGCACATATATATCTATCGGGCAGCAATCGACAGGTTCAGGTTGGCAATTTTATTGGGGATTTTGTAAAAGGATGCAGTTATGAGAATTACCCCGAAGATATTAAGAGGGGGATTCTGCACCACAGGTTTATTGATAATCTTGCAGATACACACCCGGCTTTCATTGAAACAGTTGATCTGCTGCGCCCTTCATTCGGAAGATATTCGGGAATAATGGCGGATATGTATTTCGATTACTTCCTGGCCTCCGGCTTTAAAGAGTATAACCCCTCCTGCAGTTTAAGACGCTTTTCATACAACTTTTACCTCTCTGCGCTTTTAAATTACCGTTGGCTTCCCCGGAGGGTTAAGGGTTTCATATTTCATTTTATTGGAACCAACCGCCTTGTGAAGTATGCGACAACTGAAGGTCTCAGGGAATCTCTGCAGATAATGTCACACTATAAATCCAATGCAATCAAACCTCAGCTCGGCATCTCATTTCTTAAAGAGAACGAAGAGCTATTGAAAAAGCTCTTTGAGAGCTTTATGACCGAAGCAATTGAGCACTTCAGACAATAATCTCCGCGCCAGTTTTGTGTATATTGCTTATTTCCCGCAAATTAAAAATGAGCCAACTCTCAACAAAAAAATTGGCTCATTTTCAAACTCCTGTATTTGAAATATATACACAAAACTGGCGCGGAGAAAATTTGTTGTACCTTTAGGTTCAAAATTTTGCACAATGAAAGAGACGGTCGACCATAAGATCACCAATAGTTTAACCCTGCAAAAGATTGGAAATGAGCAAATAGAACTGCTAACAAAATATAGGATGGAGTATCTTGCCGAAATGCAGGGGCAGTTTTCACCGGAGTACAAAGCAGTACTTGAGAAAGGGCTGAATGAGTACTTTAAAGAGATGATGGCAACAGAGCGGTTCTTTGCATTTATGGCCTTATCAGGTGAGAAAGTTGTTAGTTTTGGAGCTATGGTTGTAAAAAAGATACCGGGCGATGCATCAAAACCGGTCTATCTTGAGGGAGATATTCTCAATATGTACACCGTGCCCGAAGAGCGCAGGAAGGGATATTCGGCTATAATCCTGCAGGAGCTCATTGATGAGGCCAGGCGTAGGGGTATAAGCAAAATCTCTCTCCATACATCAAAGGATGGAGAGAAACTTTACAGAAAATTTGGATTTATTGAACCTGTTTATCCTGTCCTGGAGTTGGTAATACCCACGAATCAAGGTATGTAATAGTAGAATTCAACTATTGAGTTTTCGGGATGAAAATCATCAATGTCATTTACTTCCGAAGACGGGTAGTCCAATATCACCCCATCGGGAAACTGAATAAACCCTTCCTGGTCTCCATATATTGAGGCAAGATGAACAAGAGATGACTTCAACTCTGTGCCCATTATCATTCTTACCGTAACCATATAGGTATATCCGTCAACTGCTTTGGTCACCGGGTTATCTAAAAGAATTCCCTTTAATTGATATTCAGAGGGAATAGTCTCCGGCCAGCTTTGCATCAAAGGTTTTAACTCCATAATTCCTGTTTCGGCGGCAATTCTTTCCAAAGCCGGTTTATCTTTTATTTTATTGCTTAGAACAGTTAGAATTGTACATAGGTGAGGCAAATCCACTATCAGTATAGCCATTTGTCCCATAACTGCAAAATCGGCTTCATATCCGTTAAAAATATATTTGGTGTCCTGGGAAATGGGAGAATAGTATCTGACTTCGAGCTTTATTCCCAAAACATCCTTTCCGCTTATAAAGTGAGCAGTGTACTCTCTCTCATCTTCGTCAGGAATTTCAATCATAGCGTTACCCGGGAATCCTGCAATTTTTATATTTTTTACACTCTCTGTAAAACGGTCGAAACCAACCAGCATTCTTCTATCGGGGTTAAGTCCGTTACCCCCGGTTGCAAAAAGCAATAATAAAACAGTCAGTACAATATCTCTTTTAAACCACTTCATAATTACATCTGTTTTTTGTCCAATTCATTATATTTCATCTCCAGAAGATCGAGTCTCTCCGCAAATGTCTGCAAAACAAGAGCCAGTGCCTCTGCGTGAGACTCATTTAACTCTTCCCTGAATAGCTCTCCCTTTTCAATAATCTCTGCGTGTTTAACTGTAAATTCAGCAAAACTCATTGCTACGTTTCCAAACATACCAATAACCTTCAACTTAGCAGCCATCCCCAGACTTTCGAAGTCTTTATCAGCATATGGTTTTAACTTTTCCACCATATCCTCAACTGTTACAGTGAACTGATTAATTGATTTCTCTGCGTCTTTAATAAACGACACAATCTCTTTGTTCTCTTTTAGCTCCTGAGGTATCTCAATTTTCACAGGAGGCAGATAATCACCCTTCGCCGACGACTGACTGCACGAATTAACAGTTGCGCATAAGGTAAATAAGACAAAAACCCAAACGATCTTTTTCATATCTATTTAATTTTATGTTTTTTACAATTTAACAAACTCAACTCGTCTGTTCTGGGCTTTACCTTCGGCTGTGTTATTCGGAGCTATCGGGCTAGTCTGTCCGTATCCTTTAAATGATAGCCGGGCAGGTGCAATTCCAAGTTCTGTCATTTTGTCAACAACAGCTTTTGCACGAGCTTCTGACAATCTCATATTTAATTCTGCTCCACCGTCACTGTCGGTGTGTCCTTCAACGCTGAATCTAAGGTTTGGGTGATCGTTCATTAGCTTTACAATCTCATTTATTACACCGAAACTCTCAGGTTTTATAGTGGCTTTGTTAACGTCAAAACGGATTCCATTTGTTACTATCTTACCATCTGTCAGAAACTTGTCATACAGGGGAACCGCACCTTTTGCAACTCTTACATTTTTTATATAGCCCGTATGATCGCCGTTTGGGTTGTGATATGCAAAGGTTAACCCAATTGGGTTATAATTCATATTAGGAATATTGAGCACTCTTGAATCATCAATGTATGCTTTAAGGGCTCTTTTGTTAAATGATACTGAGATTCTCCGCCAACCTGGTTTAGAACGTGCTGCATCCTCAGTTGAACTGCGTCCGAAACCGGGATAATGACCAACAGTATTCATATAGGAGCCTGAATTCTGGTTTATAATCACCCTGTCATCCCTGTTACCCGAACCGGGGTTAACCCCTCTGTTTAACTGTCTCTGGTTTTTACCATCGTAAAACAATATCCTGTAAGAAGATCTGGGACCATGAAAGTATGCATCAAACTCTATAGTAAATTCGTCGGGCAGGTAATCTTCATTGGAGTTAGTCATCAAAGGAACAATCCCACCATCGGAGTTAATGTTTGTTCGTATGAACATAATGACATTTTCACCATTAAAAACTGCATTTTCAACTGTGCCGGTTGTCAAGTCCCATTTGCCGGGGAATTCACCATTGCGTTCTCCTTCGAGATTGTCCTCAAAAATGATAATATCTCCGGGTATAAAATCAAACCTGGCCCAGTTTAATTGGGCCTCCTGCTGACTCTCAACAGTCTCGTTGGAGTTTTTAACAACCTCATCATTTGATTTATCCGCTGGCTTGGTGGCATTCACCTCCTCCTGCTTCTCTTTGCCCTCAATGGCTCCTTCAATTTTATCGAGCGTTTGATCGACTTTGTTGTCGATTCTTTTCTCAATCCTCTTTTCGATCTTTTTTTCCGTTTTCTTCTGTGTGTTTTTTAGAATTCTTCCGGGATTTATTTGCGCCATTGCAGTCTCTCCACCTAAGGTACAGCACAGCCAGACCATAAATAGTACTTTAAGAAATTTACACATAGTTTTTAATTAATTTGGTTTATAGTCAAAGAAAACCAAACAATCTTAAAAACATATGTAAAAAAGCGACACTACACCAGCTCACGTGCCATTAGATGATCAATTTTGAGATATGCCGCCGGTCTTTGCCTCGAAAATTTAATAAAATCCCTGTCAAAATGGGATTGATCGTAGTAATAACCATCCATCTCAGGGTCTTTCCATGAAAATGAGGGATTGGTGAACTTCTTCTGAAGTACAAATTTATGTCGGAGTATCTGCATGAAAAGCTTTGGAGATATACCAACACTCTTTCTGAAATATCTTTGCAGATTGCGGAGCTTTATTTTATCGTCCAGCAAACTCTCCAAAGCAATTAAACCATTCTTTTCAATTATACAGTCTACAATGCTATCGTAAACAGGATTAGTTCTCTGTTCACTTTTCCCTGCCTTTTTTTTAAGAAATCTCTCAATTGATGATATCCTATCTTTATCACATGTGTCAATTTTTAGCTGCTTTATAAGCATCTCCGTCTCCTTCATATCAAAAAATTCTTCACCGGGAATTGCCGTATCTGCTATTTCATCCATCATAATTCCTAACAGGTTATACATCCCATATGGTATAAAATCTATTCCGATAAATCTGGTACCCGGCTCCGGCCTCAACAGCAGATGTCTTGTTATCTGACCTATTATCAAAGATGGATGCTTGAGTTCGTCTCTATAATAAAACCCGGTGTCATCTCCGTAGTGAAAGTGGATAGTTGGGAACCCAAGAGGAGGCACTTTAAAAGTATCCACGCATAGTTCCTGGTTAAATTCAATTATTGTATAGTTGGCAATACATGATGAGAGCAATTCATCTGTGCATATGTATTGATATTTAATCATATGTATTTTTTAACCGGAACATAGCTATAAATATTATAGTTAGTGCTTTAATGTGTTTCTCTTGATTAATCTTCGTTAAAAGCTCCTCTAACCTGCTCACTGATATCCTCAATATCAACTCCGGCAGGTGGAATAAAAAGTGAAGCGGCAACTGCAATATTTTCATCAAACTTTACTGCCTCCTCAAGTGTCTCTACAGACAATATCTTTGCATGAGAGCGTAATGTAACTCCATTATAAGAATGAACCGTTGCCCCCATAACCTTTGTTACATCGCATGTGCGGCCAAGCAGTGTTTCGCTCTTTTTGTCAACCCTCCCACCTAAAGCACCAAGAATATTCTTACCTAATGACTCCATCTCTTTATCACTCATTCCACTTGCTAATGCCGAAAAATCGGGCACTGCATCTTTGTGTGTTTTGGTGCCCTTGTTTGTCATCAGGTCAATATCATAGTAATAGTTGCCATCGAACAACATAATTGTATTGGTCTTTACAACTTCGTTTTTCCTGTTGACTTTTACAATCTGCTCTGAATTTGTCTCTTCCCGGTATTTATCACCAAAATCATCCCACCATAGTATTTTTGTACCGGTGATTGTTCCGGATAATTTATATTCGACGTGACCCGATTTTATCTGAAACCTTTTCTGATATTTGTTTCCTGAGTCCTGTGCAGAAAGAGAAAAAGATAAGCAAAAAGCAACTGTAAAAAGTAAAATTGTTCTCATTTTTTAAGCATTAGTTTATGATTTAGGTGACAAAACGAACTTTTTTTTATATATTGTCCGTTGGTACAAAGAGGAGATAAGAAACTCCGGTTAAAGTTACTGTTTTTTTTAATTTAAGTGTAATTAAAGACAACTATTTAATAACTGCATAAACTTAAATATATGAGAACTGCAAAAATTTCATTCTTAATGGCCGTAACAATTATTGTAATATTAGCCGGCTGTGCAAAAGAGCAGAAATTAGAGATAATTCCCGGGGCCGACCGCACGGATATGTACCTGGAAGATCTCAGAGGGAAAAATGTTGCTATGGCAATTAACAATACCTCAACTATAGATGGGGTTTCCAGTCTTGACACTCTTTTGTCTCTGGGTATAAATATTGTAAAGGTATTTGGGCCGGAGCACGGGATAAGAGGTGGAAATGTTTATGACTCGGTTGATGCAAAAACCGGAGTACCCATTAAATCACTCTACAGATCGGGCACATTCAAACCTCTGCCTCAGGATATGGAAGATGTAGAGATTATGATCTTCGACATGCAGGATGTAGGAACCCGCTTCTACACCTATCTCTCAACATTGCACTACATAATGGAAGCATGTGCCGAGCACAATGTTCCACTTATTGTACTTGACCGTCCAAATCCCAACGATTTTTATGTAGATGGCCCTATTCACGACCCTGCCTTTAAATCATTTGTGGGTATGCACCCGATTCCAATTGTCCATGGACTGACATTCGGTGAGTTTGCAAATATGATAAATAAAGAGGGTTGGCTTGCCAATGGAATACAGTGCGATGTTAAAATTGTTGAGATTCTCAATTATGAACACGGTAAACCTTATATTCTGCCAATTCCACCGTCTCCTAACCTCAATACTCAGCAGTCTATATTACTCTACCCTTCACTATGTCTTTTCGAAGGAACAGTTATAAGTCAGGGAAGAGGTACAATGTTTCCTTTCCAGGTTTTGGGCAACCCTCTTTTGAGTGATAGCTACCAGTTTTCATTTACTCCTGTATCTATTGAGGGTATGAGTACAAATCCGCCACATAAAGACAAAGAGTGTTTTGGCCTTGACCTGCGTGAATATGACACAAATATCTTCAAAGAGACAGGAAGATTAAACCTTAACTGGCTGATTGAGTTCTACAATGTGTATCCCAACAAAGATGAGTTTTTCCATACAGCAAGATTTGACAGACTTGCAGGTACTGATATTCTCAGAAACCAGATTATTGAAGGTAAGAGCGAGCAGGAGATTAGAGAAAGCTGGGAACCTGCACTTTCGCAGTACAAAGAGACCAGAAAGAGATATCTTCTATACACAGATTTTCAATAATCACTCGGGATATCACTTTTGGCACGGATCGAAAGAATGAGTAAAAGACTTCTACCTCTATTACTTGTATTGGTAATATTTGAGGCCTGTCAGAAAGAGCCATTACCACCTATTGTTGATGAAGACGAGATATATGTTCCATCAGAAAGAGTTGAGGGCAGAGTAGCACTTGCATATGTAACATATTGGGGTACTGCTACTCCCGATCCAAATCTCTTCACTCATATCAGTTATGCATTTGCAGAGTTGTATGTAAGGAACAACGTTTATGAAGGGTTCAAATTACAGGGTAAAGAGGAGCGATTCAGACAAATTGTTGCTCTTAAACAACAATTCCCGCATCTTAAGATTCTCATTTCATTCACCCATGTGGTTGACAATTCGGACAATTACCAGGGCGGAAGTTTTTCTGCCCTGGCGAAATCCGATGAATACAGGAAAGCATTTGCAAACGACTGCAAGGCATTCCTATTATCTTGGGGTATAGACGGAGTTGATATCGACTGGGAATTTCCGGGGCTTTCCTGGAGCGGAGCAGCCAGCGATCCAGCTGTTGATGTCGAAAATCATATTCTATTGATGAAAGAGCTTAGAGAAACCCTTGGTAATGAATTTATTATTACCTATGCAGGTTATGTGAAAGATAAAGTTGCCGTTACCGGTGGTTACCGTTATATTGATGTTAAAGAGGCAGATAAATATGTCGATTTTGTAAATCTTATGACTTATAACATGGACTCTGCACCCAGGCATCACTCTGCCCTAAGCGACACAAGAGCATACTGGGACTGTATGCGAACTGTAAGTGCCTACCGAAACGCAGGAGTAGCTTATGACAAAATGGTACTTGGTATTCCTTTCTACGGGTTACACTCCTTCTCAGTAAAACCAACCTCTCTTAATTACAGAACAATCCTTACTCTCAATCCCTCGCAATATAAAATTGACAATTGGGACCCAATAGCAAATGTTCCCTACGTAACTAAAGATGGTGCATTTTTCTGTGGTTACGATAACGCAAAAAGCATAGGGATAAAAGGGAAATGGGCAATGAGTCTTGGGTTAAAAGGTTTAATGTACTGGCAATATGATGCAGATGACCCAAAGGGAACTCTTCGAAAAGCCGTATGGGAGGCAACAATGAATCCATAAAAAACTTTTTTTAACACTTTTATGCTGTTTTTTAGTATATTTATTAACTAAACTGTACCAGATTCCCTATAGCGGCCTCTTTGCAAATACACTTAAGTTTTAAACTATGTTAAAAATACTGGTTATTGAGAATCTGCAGGAACATCTTATGATACTCAAAGACAGAGTGTCATCTGCATTTCCCGCATGCAGGTTATTAACTGCATTGGGTGGTAAAGAGGGCATTAATACTGCAATAAAACATGTTCCCGACATAATTCTTCTAAACTCCAACGCTTATGGAATGGATAGTTTTGAGGTATGCCGGTTCTTAAAAAACCACAATAAACTTTCAAATACCCCCATAATATTTGTAATTGAGTCCACCGAAAGTCTCGAGAACCGTCTCCGTGCCATAGAGGCAGGAGTTGGTGCTTTCTTAACCAAACCCATCGAAGAGATTGATCTGGTTGTACAAATTGGTGCAATGCTTAAATTGAGAACCTCAGGTTTAGCTGCCGATAAAGAGAAAAAAGAGCTGGAACTGCTTGTCAAAAAGAGAACCAACAAACTAAAAACAGAGTTAAAAGAGAGGAAAAATACAGAACTACTACTTCGAAAAAGTGAGGAGATGTACCGTTCCCTGATTAATCAGATGGAAAACGGACTTGCTATCCACGAAATTGTTCTTGATAAAAAAGGGAGACCCATAGATTATATCTTTCTTGATGTAAATCCTGGATACGAAAAACATACCGGACTAAAACGGGAAGAGGTTATCGGTAAAACTGTTTTGGAAATTCTGCCAAAAACCGAAAAATACTGGATTGAGAAATTTGGAAAGGTTGCACTTACAGGAGAATCCATTGCGTTTGAAGAGTACTCGGCATCCTTCGACCGTTATTACAGCGTTATTGCATACAGACCAAAAGAGAAACAGTTTGCAGTTATTGTTCAGGATATAACAGAGCATAAACAGATTGTTCAAAAACTGCTTACAAGCGATAAAATCTTCGACCATGTTTTGGATATGGTTTGCATTGCAGGTTTCGATGGCTATTTCAAAGAGCTTAATCCTTCATGGGAGCGTGTACTGGGCTGGAGTAAAGAGGAGCTTTTATCAAAGCCCTGGGTTGATTTTGTCTTTCCGGCAGACAGAGAAACTACTGAAGACATCCGGTCTGTTATTGTGGATGGTAAAGAGGTCTACCAATTTGAAAACCGCTATATATGCAAAGATGGTTCTGTAAAATGGCTCTCCTGGAACTCATATCCATATCCGGATGAGAACATTATGTTTGGAGTGGCAAGAGATGTAACATCATCAAAAATGGCAGAAGAGGAGTTGCTTAGAAGAGAATCTGTTTTAAATCAGATTTTCGACCTGCTGCCAATTGGTCTTTGGTTTGCAGATAAAGATGGAAAGCTGCTTAGAGGGAACCCTGCCGGAGTAAAGATATGGGGGGCAGAGCCAAAAGTATCAATTGACCGGTACGGCGTTTTTAAAGCACGACGCCTGGCTGACGGCAAAGAGTTGGAACCTCAGGATTGGGCTCTTGCAAAAACTATTAGCCAGGGTGTTACAATAAAGGACGAACTTCTGGAGATAGATGCATTTGACGGAAAGAAGAGGGTAATCCTTAACTATACTTCTCCGGTTATTGACAGTGCCGGTACAATCCAGGGGGCAATTGTAGTAAACAACGATATTACAGAGAGTAAAAGACACGAAGATATTCAATCGATGCTTTATGAAATTGCAAAATATTCCATAAATGCCCAATCTATTGAGAATTTGCTGACTGTGGTTCAGAGCCAGCTGAGCAAAGTGATTGATACAAAAAACTTCTTTGTTGCACTGTATGATAGAGAGAAAGATACGCTTAAAAAAGTGATTTACATTGACGAGAAAGATGAGTTCGCAGAATGGTCTGCATCAAAATCTATGTCCGGACAGGTTGTTAAGAGCGGTAAAACAATTCTTTTTAACAAAGATCAAATAGTAAACTTCTCCCGGGAAAATGGGGTGGAGCTAATAGGAACGCCCTGCGAATGCTGGTTGGGAGTGCCTCTTAACATTCATTCAGAGAGTATTGGGGTGATTGTTGTTCAGAGTTATAGTGACCCTCACGCATTCACATTAAATGATGCACAGTTACTTGAAATTGTTGCCCATGAGTTGTCTGTTGTAATCCAGAGAACAACAATGATTAACAATCTTGTGGCTGCCAAAGAGAGGGCAGAAGAGAGCGATAAGCTAAAGTCCTCTTTTCTGGCGAATATGAGTCATGAGATAAGAACACCCCTGAACGGCATCATGGGGTTCCTGCAACTTCTTAATGACCACGACCTCCCTGCCGAAGATAGGGAGAACTACTTGAGAATTATTGATAAGAGCGGGAAGAGATTACTGAAAACTATAAACGATATAATTGAGATTTCAAAAATTGAATCTGGACAACTTTCTGTAACAACCAAAGATGTGAATATAGCAGAGGTGCTTAATTACCACCACGACTTCTTCCTTAAGCAAGCAGACGAGAAAGGTGTAAAGCTGCTATTATCCTATAATGCTGAAGAGCCAAATTTGACAATTAAAACCGATCAGTATATTCTGGATGGCATATTTGTAAATCTAATTCATAACGCAATAAAATTTACAGAGAAGGGATTCATTGAGATTGGATGTACTTCTAACAGAGAATCTGTCAGTTTTTATGTAAAAGACACAGGGCCGGGCATTCCCCGGGATAAAACAGATAATATCTTCAACCGTTTTATTCAGGTTGAATCTAATTTATCAAGACCTCACGAGGGTTCTGGACTCGGGCTCTCTATTGTTAAAGCATACGTTGGTTTGCTTAAAGGAGACATCAGGGTAGAATCACAGCCGGGCACAGGCACAGCTTTCTATTTTTCAATTCCTTTAAATACCTGAAAATTAATTTTAATTTACACGAACTTATTCCTAGTCCTGTTTGCATATTTAACCAGTGTGAGCATCACAGGAACCTCTGTTAGTACTCCTACCACTGTCACCAAAGTGGCGCCGGAGTTGAGACCAAAGAGTACTATAGCCACAGCCACTGATAGTTCAAAAAAGTTACTTGCTCCAATTAAGGAAGCAGGAGCTGCGATATTATGAGGTACTTTCCATCTCTCTGCCCATTTGTATGCAATAAAGAAAATGAAGATGGTTTGCAGAATAAGAGGAACTGCAATAAGCAGTATATTAAACGGGCTCTTTAATATCCTGTCTCCCTGAAAAGAGAAGATTATTATAAGTGTTAATAAAAGACCCGATATTGTTGTACTCTTGAATTTTGTAATAAATCTCTTTTCAAAGAACTCCTCACCCCTTGATTTTATTATCCATCTCCGGGTTAACGCAGCCAAGACCAATGGTATTACCACAAAAAGCACCACCGACAAAATAAGTGTATTCCAAGGTATAGTTATTCCGCCTATTCCCAACAAAAAAGTGACGATAGGTATAAAGGCCACCAGAATAATCAGGTCGTTAACAGCTACCTGAACCAATGTATATGCCGGATTACCCTTAGTTAAATGGCTCCAGACAAAAACCATAGCAGTGCAGGGAGCTGCCCCCAGCAAAACTGCTCCGGCAATATACTCTTTAGCAATGTCAACCGGTATCAATGCTTTGAAAATAACATGAAAAAACAACCAGGAGATTGCAAACATGCTAAATGGTTTAATAAGCCAGTTTACTGTTAGCGTGATTGATAGTCCTTTCGGCATTTTTATAGCATTCACAATGCTTGAGAAATCTATCTTAAGCATCATGGGGAATATCATTATCCATATGAGAATTGCGATTGGAACAGAGACATTTGCATACTCAAATCTTCCCAATACCTCCGGCACAAATGGAAATATTTTACCAATAGCTATTCCTGCTACTATACACAAAGCAACCCATATCGAGAGATATCTGTCAAAGAACGAGATTCCTTGTAATTTTGTCATAATTATAAATTTTTTACAGCTGAAACAGTAATACTTAAAATTCCGTTACCTGCTTTCATAAACTCATCAATTTCCACATCGGTTAAACTTTTTCTGTATACTTCCGCAGGTATTTCAATCTTATTCTGTTTATGAATACATAAATCTTTGAATCCTGTAGAAGTAACTATATCTAAATATCGTTGCATCTCCAGGGCTCCGGAAACACATCCGGCATACATTTCTGCATCGGATCGAAGTGCATGAGGCAGTACTCCCTTAATAACAACATCAGAAACACAAAAATGACCTCCCGGTTTTAAAACTCTCATAATCTCTTTAAATGCCCTGGTTTTATCGGGAACAAGATTTAACACACAATTTGAGATAACGACATCAAAACTATTATCATCAAAAGGCATCTCTTCGATATCTCCCAAAATGAATGAAACATTGGAATAACCCATTTTATCGCAATTCTCCTTCGCCTTCTCAATCATTTGAGGAGTAAAATCAATACCTGTGACACTCCCTTCAGGGCCGGTCAATGCTCTTGCAACAAAGCAGTCATTCCCGGCTCCGCTTCCCAAATCCAAAACGCGGTCACCAGGATTAATATCAACATATCTGGTTGGAATGCCGCACCCAAGACCATAATCTGCCTGGGCATTATAACCTTTAACATCTTTATAGTCATCTCCAATGAAACTTACAGGTATGTCTGATATGCCTGATATAGAAGGCCCGCAACACGAAGAACCAGTACCACAACAGCCCCCTTTTGCAGCAGCGTCCTCTTCTGTCACAATTCTTCCGTACTTCTCCTTGACTATCAGTTTTAAATCTTTTGATTCCATCTACTGTCTGCTATTCTGTTGAGATTTAAAAAGACAAAAGCTTTGGCCTGATCTCCAGATTGTAAAACCCAAGAAACTCACTCTTAATTAAATCCCTAATTCTGTAATATTCACTTAATATAAATTCATCTGTTCCTGTTTTATTGGATGGGTCTTCAAAACCAATGTGAAGACGCTTTTTAACCTTACCTATAAACAGTGGACAGGTTTCATTGGCATCGTCACAGACTGTTATTACATAATCCCACTCTTCATTAATGTAATTGTCAACCTTTTGAGGTATATGACCGCTTATGTCAATACCTGCCTCATTCATTACTTTTACGGCAGTCTCGTTCACTTTTAAAGCCGGTTCTGTTCCTGCAGACCGGACAATAAGCCTTTTGTCAAATGATTGAAGAAACCCGTGAGCCATCTGGCTTCTGCAACTGTTTCCCGTACACAATATCAGTATCTTTAACATAGTCTTTAAATTTATTTCATTTTCTCTTCATCACAGGCAGAGCACTCCGGTTCAATAAATGTCATAGGACCAATAAGCTTATTAAACTCGTCCAAATACTTATTAATAAAGGAACCACAAAGACAGTAATTAGTTTTTACACCATCAATTTCACCTGCAATAAGTCCAACCTCTTTAAGCACTGTAAGATGTTGAAATACCGTAGTTCTACTTAAAGGTAAATGATCGGAAATATCTCCGGATATACATGTTTTTGTTTCTGCCAGATATTTTAGAATGGCAAGACGAGCCGGATGTGAAACTGCTTTGGCAAAAAGAGCTATCTCTCTTAGCTCTTTGTCAAATTTTTCGATCTTTTGCATACAATACAATTATGTCGTAAATATACGACATTGTTTTAAAATAGGCAAATGATAATTGAACTAAGGCAAAATAATCTTATCTTGGGTGTAATTTAATTATAAAGGAGTGACAAATGAAAAGACTTTGCTTATCCACCCTGTTTTTTATGTTGTTAACCTGTACATGTGTGTTGGGACAGACAACAATCACCAGATGGTTTGACAACAAATCATCTTCAATATCTATCACTTATGACGGAGGTACAATTAATCAGTTCCGTATTGCTCTTCCCATAATGAACAGTATGAATCTGCCTGCCACATTCTATATTGTGACAGGAGATATCTCCGATGCCAAATATAAAGGTGAATTTATTGGAAGACCTTTTAACGAGATTCTGGAAGAGGCCAGGACCACTCCCTGCAATGACTCAAATTTCCTTGAGAGAGCCACAGCAATCAGATACGCAGGCAGCCGGGAGGCGAGACTATACCACACCCGGGCTGGAGATATGTTTGAACTTAAGCGCTTTAAAGAGGCATATGCACACATTGACGAAGCATACGCCAAAATTATAAACGGCCAAATTGTCCCTGAAAACCCATCAAACATTTTTGACAACGATGATGTGGACATCACCTGGGCAGAACTTAAAGAGATTGCCGGTCAAGGTCATGAATTTGGCAGTCACACTGTAACTCACCCTCAACTTGCAATTTATGACGATGCCAATATTAAATATGAGATGGGGAGAAGCAAGCTTGAAATTCTTGAAAACCTTGGTGAGGAGCATATTTTCTCCGCAGAGTGCCCTCACGGCACAGAGAACGAGCGGGTTATGAACCTCTCTTTCCAATTTCATCACGCCCTGAGAAACCGAATGCCAGAACCATTCCTGGAGGAGATTAACAGATGGAACCGCAAATTGCCCGGAACATCAAAAAAAGAGTATGTACAATGGCAGAGAGGGCCAAAATCCTCCACTCCGTTAAGCGTCATGAACTCCTGGACAGATACCTGTCTGGCACACCAAAATGTGTGGCTGGTACTCACATTTCACGGAGTTGACGGTATTGGATATGAGCCGGTGACAAGTGAAGATCTAACACAATTTTTTGCTTACATAAAAGAGAATGACCACAAAATATGGGTCGCAACATTCAAAGATGCCACCAAATATATAAGACAACGGATGTATGGAGAGGTGAATGCATTGGAGCTTGATGATAAAATTGTCGTTGAACTTTCACACTCTCTCGATCCAAAGGTTTACAATCACCCTCTGACATTAAAGAGTTATCTTCCCGCAGAGTGGAGTGATGTAAGAATCAAACAAGGGAATTCCCAAATAACCTTCAGAACTCTCAGTGACGATAATGGCAGGTATGTGCTTTATAATTGCCTGCCCAACAAAGAGCCGGTTGAGATAACAAAGAAGTAAAATTAATTGTAAAAAAATTAGGGTTTTCGGTTAGTTGGCAATCTTATTTATAAAAAGAGATAATTCTTTAATTAAATAATATTTGCCATGAAAACAACATTCAGAAAAATTGCCGGATTAATGTTAGCGCTTCTGCTGGTATCCGGTATTACAGAGTCTTTTGCCCAGCATAAAAAAGACTTCGTCACCGTAAGAGGGGTTGTCAAAGACCGTACCTCCAGAAAGAGTCTCGAATTTGTGAGCATTTCGGTTCCCGGCTCCAACATTGGCACAGTAACCAATATTAACGGGGAGTTTGCCATTAAAATAAAAGACTCTCTTAATGCAAACAGCATTAAGGTTTCTCACCTTGGTTACTCCAACACAATCTTCAATATAAAGAGAGAGGATATGGATGGAGTGGTTATTCTGCTGACGCCAAATGTAAATCTTCTTGAAGAGATTACCATTCTGGGATTTGATGCCGAGATACTGGTTCGCCGGGCAATAGACCAGATTGCTACAAATTACAATCCAAATCCGTCTCTTTTATCCGGCTTCTACAGGGAGACTATTAGGAAAAGGAAAAATTACATTAATGTTTCAGAGGCCATTGTAGATATTTATAAAACACCATATTTCCAGGATTATAACCGAGATCAGGTACTTATTTATAAAGGGCGCAAGCTTATTAGTCCAAACCCCAGGGATACCGTTATGGTAAAATTGCTTGGAGGGCCAAACCTGTCGATTATCCTGGATGTTGTAAAGAACCCCGATCTGGTACTCAGCGAAGAGAATATGAGTCTTTACCGCTTTCGATTCGAAGAGTCTGTTAT
>CAZPFI010000026.1:0-18988 GCA_964585795.1 uncultured Muribaculaceae bacterium
AACATCGTTGTACAGAATATATATGGGAGGAGTTGGGATGTGGATGGGTCTGTCAACCATTGTGTTTGCTGCAGCAACCGGAGCTGTCTGGAAAAAATTCCATCCAAACTGGAGAAGGGGCGACTATGTGAAGGATCTGGCAATAGTAAGCTTTATAGCTCATCTCTTTATGCTGGGCTCTGTAATCTTTATTTTTGACAGGGAGGTGAGGATACTCACTTTTAACAGAATGGCACTGCCAATACTTACATTATACCCGCTGTTCTCAATTCTGGTAGGTCGTCTTTTGTTAAACAGGATGAACCACCATAAGGTAAAACAGGAGTTGGAGATAAGTGAAGCCCGCTATAACTCTTTTATAAACCGTAACAGTGATATGATGTTTATGAAAGATGATAATCACAGGTTTATGGTAGTCAATGAGATGTTCTGCAAATATATGAACAGGACAAAAGAGGAGCTGATTGGCAGAACGGACGATGAAGTATTTGAAACAAAGCGGGCCATAAAATACACAGAACTCGATAATAAGGTTATAAATAGCGGAGAGATAGTTGTTTATGAGGAGAATTTCGGAAGCAGAGTTTCGGAAACTACCAAGTTCCCCATAAATTTATCGGATAACAGAGTGGGTATTGGGGCTATTGTAAGGGATATCACTGCAAAATACAAACAAAGAGAGCTTCAGGAGGTTCTTCTCTACCTCTCAAGACTATCAATGCTCGACAGCGATCTCTCAATATTTATTGAGAAGATACACTTTCACATGAAGCGTGTGATAAAAAGTGACAACTTTTACATTGCTCTCTATGACAGGGATGAACAAAAATACAGCTTCCCCTACTATGTAGATGAGTTTGACACAGTTGAGGCGAATGAAAAGCTTGATCTTACAAATTCACTCACAGAGTATGTAAGGATAATGGGTAAAGGTATGCTTGTGAACAGTGAGACCGAAGATGAGATTAGAAAATCGTATCCGCTTGAAGAGCACGGAGAGTACTCTCCGGTTTGGATGGGGGCCCCTCTGATGGACTCCGCTTTGAAAGAGGTGATTGGAGTAGCTGCGGTACAGGATTACCATAATGAGAACGCATACAACGAAGAGGACCTTATGCTGTTTGAGATATTTACAAATACCATAGGCATCTTTATTGAAAGAATCACCAATATCAACCGCCTTAAGAGAGCCAAAGAGCAGGCAGAGAGAAGTGACAAGTTTAAAACGGTATTTCTTGCAAACATGAGTCATGAGATAAGGACTCCTCTTAACGGAATTATCGGATTCTCCGAAATTCTCTCCGATGATATACAACCGGCAGAAGTTAAGGAGTATGCTGCCATTATCAACTCAAGTGCTCACAGATTATTGTCAACCATAAACGATGTAATGGACCTGGCAAAAATTGAATCGGGACAGATAACCGTTATCAAAGAAGCATTTGATGTAACTAATGTATTAAAAGAGATATATTACTTCTTTAAAAAACAGAATATATCACTCGATCTTAAACTCTCTGTGGACAGGGGTAGAGTTATTATTGTGAATACCGATAAGATTAAACTTCAGCAAATAATTATCAACCTTGTTAATAATGCAATTAAGTTTACCAACGAGGGATATATTGAGATAGGTTGCACAGACGACAAACATTCTGTTCATATTTTTGTTAAAGATACAGGAATCGGAATATCGAAAGAGGACCAGGAGAGGATATTTGAGCGGTTTACCCAGATTGAATCAAACGGCAAAAGGGTTTACGGAGGGAGTGGACTGGGTCTCTCAATAGTTAAGGAGTTTACATCGGTTCTTGGAATAAAGATATGGCTTGAATCGGAACCCGGTGCCGGATCGCAGTTTAATCTGCGGATAACAAAAGACTAAAATTAATTTTTTTAAATAATTTATAAATTATATAGTTATGAGATTCGATAAAGATGTTCAGGAGATTTTAAACAAACAGGTAAATGCAGAGTTTTGGAGTGCATACCTATACCTGTCGATGTCTTCATATTTTGCACAAAAGGGGCTTAACGGATTTGCCAACTGGATGCGGGTACAGTATCAGGAGGAGATTTCCCATGCTCTTAAGATATTCGATTACATTATCAGCCGCGGAGGAGAGGCCAGACTTGAGCCGATAGCAGCTGTAGAGACTGAGTGGGAGAGTATCCGTGCCGTATTTGAAAGCACATACCAGCATGAATGTAAAGTTACAGATATGATTCATAACTGTTACGAAGTTGCACTTAAAGTAAGGGATCATGCTACGGCCAATATGCTTCAGTGGTTTATTGACGAACAGGCAGAGGAGGAGGAGAGTGCTTTGGCTATTCTCGATCAACTGAAACTTGCAGGTGAAAGCGGTGCTGCACTGTTTATGATTGATAAAGATTTGGCGTCCAGAGTCTTTGTGGATGCAACAAAACAACAATAAGCATTATGGGCAAAGAGCTGTTATTTAAAGCTCTCCGTGCAGAACAATGTGAAAGGGCTCCCTGGGTACCGTTTGTAGGTGTTCACGGAGCTCATCTTATTGGATGTAATGCAGAGAGCTATTTAAAATCGAAACAAAAGATTGTAGAGGGAGTGAGTGCTGCAATTGAGAGGTATAAACCGGATGGGATACCTGTGGTGTTTGACCTCCAGCTTGAGGCAGAGGCGCTTGGTTGCAGTGTCATTTGGGCAGATGAGAACCCCCCTTCTGTAACAGGCCACCCTTTACAGGATGGAGCTACATTGGATGATTTGTCACTGCCCAATATTAATCAGGGCAGGATAGGTATTGTTATGGAGGCCGCTGAAGAGTTGAAGGCGCTTTATCCCAATGTGGCTCTTTACGGGCTTGTTACCGGTCCTTTTACACTGGCGCTTCACCTTATGGGAACAGACATATTTATGCAGATGTTTACAGACGAAGACTACATCCACCGGGTGTTGGCGTTTTGCCAGGAAGTGGCCAAAACTATGTGCAGGTATTACTCACAGGCAGGATGCGATGTAATTGCAGTTGTCGATCCTATGACAAGTCAGATAAGTACAGAGCATTTTAACTCGTTTGTCTCAAAGTATGCTGCTGAAATCTTCTCATACATAAGGGAGTCAGGCAGGTTTTCATCATTTTTTGTTTGCGGAGATGCACAGCACAATATTGAGGCAATGTGCAGTTGTAAGCCCGATAATGTCTCAGTTGACGAAAACATTCCACTGGATTATGTCAGAGATATCTGCCTTGAAAGGGGAATCAGCTTTGGGGGCAACCTTAAATTAACAACAACCCTTCTTCTTGGGGCGGCTGCAGATTGTGAATTTGATGCACTTGATTGTCTGGAGACAGGAGGTAACAGAGGATTTATAATAGCTCCAGGTTGTGACCTCCCTTATAAAACTGACCCACAAAACCTTATTGCAGTTAAAGATGTAATAATGGATGATTACCGAAGAGATGTTGTAAAGGCACTTTTTAATGGAGTTAAAGGAGATATAAAAGAGGAGAAAATTTACAAGGAACCACTTGAATATACTTCAGACAAAATTATAGTTGATGTTGTGACACTCGATTCATTATCCTGTGCACCATGCCAGTACATGATGGGTGTGGTGTTGAAAGCAGCAGAGGGTTACAAAGACCGTGTTATTGTAAGAGAACATAAAATAAAAGAGAGTGAAGGTCTGGAGATGATGAGCCGTCTTAATGTTAAGAAAATTCCTTCGATATGTATCCAGGGGAAGCTCTGTTTCTCGTCAATAACTCCGTCTGTTGAGGCACTCGGCAAACTAATTCAGGAGCAACTTTGACAAAGATTATTCTCATAACCGGCTTTCTGGGAAGCGGGAAAACCACACTCCTCAAAGAGCTTCTGGCTGAGTATTGTCATACATATAAAGCAGGTGTCATTCAAAACGAATACTCAGGTGCTTCCATTGATGGAATGGAGTTAAAGAGTACAAAACTCTCTTTTGAACTTATTGAAATTAACAGAGGTTCAATATTTTGTATCTGTCTTTACTCCGACTTTAGAGAACAACTGGATAAGTTTGTTGAAGAGGTAAAACCGGATATTATTTTTATTGAAGCATCCGGTCTCTCCGATCCTGTCTCAATAGCAACAATGTTTAATGATAGTCAGGGCTATTATCTCTCAAAGGTGGTATCGCTTGTGGATGCTGTACATTTTTTGGATGTTCACAAAACACTTGGTTGTGTAACCGGTCAGATAAAGGTTGCGGATATTGTTGTGGTCAATAAGTGCGACAGGGTAAATACAGAGCAGCTGCGAGAACTGGAGAAGAAGGTTTTAGACATAAATCCCGCTGCAGAGATTATACTCACCAGCTTTGCTAAGTCCCCGGATTTACCCGGTAAAGTATTGGCCGGATATACCACTAAAGCGAAATTATCTGGTTTGTCACCCGGTCTCACAACGGAACCTGTTAAGAATATTGTCTCACATGTTTTTAAAAGCACAAAAAAGGCAGATTATAACAAACTATGTGCATTTGCATTATCTGTCCCTGATGGAGTTCTCAGGATAAAGGGTTACATTTATTGCAAAGATGAGGGTGGATATATGATTCAATACACAGGAGGTGATGCTTCGGCAACACTCACTCCTGTGAGTAATGTTAAAAGAACCGAACTGATATTTCTGGGTTATCAAATACCTCAGATTAATTTTATATAACCTTCTAAAGTCATTTAATGACAACAGTGGCAATTACTGGAAGATGGTCAGATGCATCCACTCCTCTTATCACTTTATGGCCTTTAAATGAAAGATGGAAACCCCGATTATCTCTGTTAAGGAGGAAGAGGTAATCTATATGTTTCTTTGGTTCTGTATTTGGGAAAGTTGGGTTAAAGCCATACTCCGATGGTGTATATTTCTTGTACATAATCTGCATCTCTCTGCTATCGGGCTGAGCATTGAAATCTCCTCCGATAACCAAGGGATATGGCTCTCTTTGCAGTATGCTGTCAATCATTAATATCTGTTTATTCCTGTAGTGCTCATTAAGATCGAGGTGTGTGGAAGCAATAAGAATTCTTTTTTGGTCAATAGTAACCACTGCTGTTCCCATAACCCTTTGCTCCTCAGCCGGCTTTACCGGAAGCATATAGAGCTTTCCGTCACTTAACGGATATCTCGACAGGATTGCAACTCCGTAATCGCCTCCTGAAAAATCTATTGCTTTGTAAAAAAGGTAGTAGCTTAACCCGGTCCTTACCGATAACTCTTTTGCCTGATCTGTCATACCCGAGCGTAGTGTGTTGACATCAACCTCCTGGAGCAGAACAATGTCGGCATTGTAATCTGTAATAACTGATGCTATAGCATCAATATCAATAACACCCCTCTGTGCAGGTGGATTGCAGTGATGGATATTGTATGTCATAACATTAATCTCCTTTTGGGACGACGGATAATTTCCGTACACACTGACCAAACTTAAAGAGGAGAATGTAAATACTATAAGAGATGTGATAATTCTGCGCATGGTTCTCAATTTGAATTTGTTTGAAGTTGTAAACATTGGACTCATAATTTTCCTTAAATGGTTATCATCGGTCATAAAGATATAAAATTTTAAAAAAAAGAGGATATCCTTTTTGAATATCCTCTTCTTGGGTATATGTCAACAAGTTATGACATATGTGCAGTTAACATCCAAACCAGTTTTTCCTGCTCTTTAAGATAGTCACTCATAATGGCAACAGTTGTTTCATCCCCCTCTTCAGATGCAATTTTAAGAATATTTCGCTCCAATGAGATGAGGTATTTATATGTTTCTAGAATGTTCTTTATTGCAGAATCGCCATCATTTATATTATCGATCTCCTCAATCTTAGACGCTTTTATATATTCGCTGTATCTGTTTGATGGTTTGTGGCCAAGCATTAAAATACGCTCTGCTATTTCGTCTGCTTTTTCATTTATGTCATCATAAAGCTCTTCAAATTTCGAGTGCAGGGGAAAGAACTCTTTTCCCTTTATATACCAGTGAAATCCCCTGAGATTTGTATAGAAGATTTGCAGATCGGCAAGAAGCTGGGTAAGCTCATTGGAGATTTTTGCAGCTGAGTTTTGATTTAGTCCGGTGTAGTCAGTTGTTTTCATATCAATTTATTTTTTATGTTAATTATTTCTGATACAAAAGTAGAGACTTTATCAATATAGAGCAAACAGATGAAAACTATAATCCCATAGATTATGTCTATGCAATATTGTGTGTCGTATTTAAAATATTAACATAGAATTGTAGTACATTTAAGAATTATTTCTGATTCAAACCAGGGCTATGAATACTTTATTCAATATCAAAATACAATTATCCAGGATTGCAATTATTTTCGTTGCATCTCTGCTATCTTTCAGTTGTTCAAAACAGGAAGATCCCATTCTATCTATCTCTGTAACGGAGTTAAATCTAGGCAGTGATAATCAGAGTGTAACATTTGCAATTAACTCCAATACCGATTGGACGCTCTTTTCAAATGTTGATTGGCTTACCGTTTTACCTATCACAGGTAATGGTAACAGTATAGTTACTGTTACAGTAGCAGCAAATACTACTCATTCTCAGCGGACTGCCCGCGTATCTGTAGTTGGAGCCGGACAAACATCTGTCATTGAAGTTACCCAAAAACAGCTGAATGCACTGATCCTTACCTCAAAAAATATTATACTGAATAATAATGAAACAACAATTGATGTAGAACTAAAGTCAAATATTGAATATGATATAATATTACCTGAAGGAGTTTCCTGGTTGTCACATCTTGGTACCAAATCACTCAATACATATATTCATCAGTTTTCTGTAAGTGCAAATACCGGGTTCGAAAATCGTTCCACACAAGTTATTTTCAAAGATAAAAGAAGCCTTTTAGCGGATACTTTAACAATAAATCAATTGCAATTAAATGCAATTATACTGACATCAAAAAGAGAGAATATCGGGAGTGCTGGTGGTTCTATTAATGTAGAGATTAACACAAATATTGCCTATGACATTGTAATGCCTCAGGGAATCTCCTGGATTGCTCTGGATCAGACAAAGGGATTATCTACGTATAATCACTCCATTCTTGTATTGGCAAATGACACATACTCTGACAGAGAGGCTGTAGTTATTTTTAAAGATAAAAGCAGCTCTCTGGCTGATACTCTTACTATTTCGCAGCATCAAATGGATGCAATTATTCTCAATAGCAGAAGCAGGACAATTGTTAGTGAAGGAGGAATTATTGAGATTGAGTTAAATACAAATATTGAATATGATATGATATTGCCGTCAGGCGTCAGTTGGGTCTCCTTGAGTGGCACGAAATCTCTTGTTTCATATACTCATCAGTTCTATGTATCAGCCAATCCTGATTATAGTTCAAGGGAGGCTCATATTATTTTCCGGGACAAGCACAGCTCTCTGTCAGATACTCTGACAATCATACAGATGCAGAAGGATGGTCTGTTTGTTACACCAAAGAGTACCAGTGTTCCCTCATCGGGTTCAACAGTTGTTGCAACAGTATCATCCAACATAGAGTACAATGTAATTATCCCTTCCGGTGTAGGATGGGTAAGCAAGATAACAACCAAGGGACTGACAGAAAATGACCACACTTTTGAAGTAAGCTCCAATAGTAGTTATGATCCACGTACAGTAAAGATAATATTCAAGGCCAAGACCGGAGAGCTTTCAGACACATTAATAATTAATCAGGCGGCCAAAGATGGAATTTTATTAACAGCAAAGACCAAAACAGTTGTCAGTGGTGGTGGTATAATAGATGTAGAGATAAATACCAATGTTGAGTATGACATTATCCTTCCGTCAGGCGTCAGTTGGGTCTCCTTGAGTGGCACGAAATCTCTTGTTTCATATACTCATCAGTTCTATGTATCAGCCAATCCTGATTATAGTTCAAGGGAGGCTCATATTATTTTCCGGGACAAGCACAGCTCTCTGTCAGATACTCTGACAATCATACAGATGCAGAAGGATGGTCTGTTTGTTACACCAAAGAGTGCTGAGATACCGAATACCGGAGGTACTGTAAATGCCCAAGTAATGGCTAATGTCGACTATCAGATAATTATGCCTCAAGGTGTTACCTGGGTATCAAATGTAACATCAAAAGCCCTTTTACCAGGTAATTATACATTTAGTGTATCACAAAACGAGCTTAATCAGGCAAGAAGTGCCAATGTAATTTTTAAAGCAACTATCACATCTCTTGCAGATACCATCAGAATTAATCAGTTGCCATCAAATTACTTTTCGCTAAGTACATACGAATTCAGAGTCCAGAAAAATGGAGGGAATTATAGTTATTCTGTAACAGCTAATATACCTTATAGTGTTAGAATTGTTAATGGAGGTACATGGCTTTCTCAGTCAAGTCCAGGCTCCCTGGAAACAAGAACCTACAACCTTGAGATTTCAAACAACACATCAGGATCTGAAAGGATTGCACTGATAATTTTTGATTATGCAGCCGGAGCCGACACTTTGACCGTAAGACAATATTCGTTTGATGGTTATTTTGCCGATATAAAGGAGAGCGAAACACTTGCTTCTACAATACCACAGGGAGATAGGTCTTCAATTGAAAGATTAAAAATTTCAGGGTTATTAACGGCTGCCGATTTCTCTCTTTTAAGGTCAGATTTTCGTGGAGTACGGTTTTATGATTTATCAGAGGCATCTTTGGTGAGTAACGGTATTCCATCCGGCGCATTCAGAATTGTTGGATCTCCAGCAATATCTCTGGAACAAATAATCTTACCACCTGGGCTACTAAACATTGGGGAGAATGCATTTAATGGTTGTATTAATCTAACGGATATTATTCTTCCTCCTGGCATAACATCCATTGGTGCAGGTGCATTCAACGGTTGTACTTCCCTGGCCGATATAATTATTCCATCCGGAGTAACATCAATAGGTGCCGGGGCATTTGCCGGAAGCAGCTCTCTTGCCAAAGTAACAACCCGTATTCAGAATCCATTTGCAATTTCAAATGTATTTACCGGAATATATACCTATGCCGATCTTCTGGTACCTGCCGGAAAAGTGGCAACCTATGAGAACACAACCGGGTGGGGGTATGATTTTTTCTCGAGAATTTATGTAGAGGGGACAACACCACCGGTAGATAATATATCCCTTACATCGGGCTCTATCCGCTCTTCCGGAGCAGGACAGACCTTAACCGTTACTGTGGAGGCAACCGGAAGCTGGCAGGTAGAGAGTAAACCTTCGTGGATAACTGTAACTCCGTCTTCTGGAAGTGGTAACCAGACGGTAAGTATTGCATTTGCCCCATACTCTTCCACCCCGGTTACCCGAACAGGGAATGTGGTTTTCAAATTATCAGGGAAAATGCCAAGCGCAAATCTTGAGGTTAATCAGCACAATTTTCCTTATAATGACGGTGATTATGTTAAAGTACAAAGCTCTACAATTGGAAACGGAATAGATTTGGTATTCATGGGTGACGGATATACCATAGAAGATATTGGTGCGGGACAGTATATATCAAATATAAGCGATGCAATAGGTTATTTCTTCGATATAGAACCATACACAACCTATAGAAACTACTTTGATGTATATATAGTTTATGCATTTTCTCAGGAGAGCGGCATAGGTGATCATCTGACAACAAAGAACACCAGATTTGGTACAAGATACACCAGTCCTGCTCCTTCTACCTCTATGACGACCAATGCTGCCACATGTTTCACTTATGCGGCAAAACCTCCACTGAGCTCAACTCTTGGAGAGACCACCGTTGTGTTGATAGCAAATAGTATGAGGTATGGAGGGACCGCACAGTTGTACTCAAATGGACAGGCAATTGCAATATGCCCAATGAGCACATATGCTTACCCATATGATTTTAGAGGTTTGGTACAGCATGAGGCTGCGGGTCATGGGTTCGGCAAACTTGCAGACGAGTATGTAAATAACCAGACGACGATTCCTGATGCACAGAAAGCAACTTTGGTACAATGGCAGGGATACAATCATTTTCTTAATGTCGATTTAACGAATAACCTTAGTGCAATTTTATGGAAACACTTTATTGGTGAGCCAAACTATAGCTATGTGGGTGCATATGAGGGTGCATACTACTATCAGTCCGGGGTGTGGAGGCCAGAATCGGGTAGTCTGATGATAAACAACATTAATTATATAAATGCTCCCGGAAGAGAGATGATTGTTAAGAGAATCAAGCAACTTGCAGGGATGCCATACTCCTTTACCGACTTTAAGCTGAATGATGTTTATCAGGCAGGAGCTGTAAGGCAAGCTGTAGGATTACCAATTGACCCCGATAAAATACTGCCGCCTCCGGTATTGATTGATGTAGGAAAATAGTGTTTATACAGGAATTTTAAGGTAGAATGTACTCCCCTCCCCGGGGATTGATTCTGCCTTTAGCTCACCACCTAAAAGGGTAGCGTAAGACTTTGCAATTGTCAGCCCCAAACCCAGACCTTCGGCACTTCTTGTATAACCCTCTTCCACACTGATAAACTGATCGAATATAACTAAAAGCTTATCTTCCGGTATTCCTTTTCCTGTATCCTTTACAGAGAACAGGAATTTTTTATCCACAATGGAAGCCGAGACTACAATCTCTCCCTGAGAAGTAAATTTGAGAGCATTGTTTATGTAGTTTATGATGATAAATTCCAACTTTGCACAATCGGTATTGAGAGTAGTTCCATCATAAATTTCATTTTCAAGAACATATTTAATATTTTTTAATTTTGCATCATCGGTAAACATTTCATATGTATCATTCACAAGTTTGAATATGTTGCAATTGGAAATATTTATTTCAACTTCCCTGGATTGTATTTTAGAAACCTCTAATATATCTCTTATTGTGTTCATCAGCCGGTTGCTGCCATCCTTAATAAGCTTAGCGTACATCTCTTTCTCTTCCTGATTGTTATCGTAATTGACAAGCAATTCAACAAAGCCGACAATTGAGTTCACCGGTGTTCTTATTTCATGACTGATATTGGCCAAAAAGGCCGATTTCAATCTGTCGCTCTCTTTTGCGCTAGCAATTGCCTTGTTAAGCTCTTCTTCGGCAAGTTTTCTCTCAAGGGCAAGAGAGATTACACGAGAAATTGAGAACAGTACATCTCTGTCCTCTTCCGGCCACTCTCTTATTTTAACACAGTCGTCAAAACCGATAAAGCCGGCAAAATTGCCCATAATAAATAGCGGGTAAACATGGATGGAGATAATGCCCTGTGCCTTTAGTATTTCAACAACATTTTTATCGGGGATATCTTCAATATTTGCTACAGCAATATCATTCCCTACAGAGAGTGTATCAGTCCACCACATGGTAGAATCGGAAGGAATGTTTTGCAGATTGTCTATTTCCTGTGAGATGCCAGGAGCACACCACTCATTGATGTTGTTATAGATATGTTTGTCCGGAATATACTCAAAAACATAACATCTGCTTACCTTAAGACCCTCTCCAAGTATTGTTACACACTCCTGCAGAAAACCCGGTTTGTCTTTAAACCAAATTGCCATCAAAGATATTTTAGAGATAAGAGATTCGTGCAGGATACGCCTTTGTAATCTTATCTCAAAACATTTGTCAGTTTTAGTTATATTCTCTGTTTTAACCAGATCTTTCATTAACAATTACAGGCGAACAAATTAATCAAACAATGCTTTCAACGGTTAAATATAATAAATTGAACTTATATTTTTTAAATATTTATTGAATTTATTAACTATCAGCAGTTAAAAAAATGTTAAAATTTAAAAAATAACAGAAAAATTATTTTATCTTTACTTGTTATTGGTTTGTATTACCTCTGATTTTAAAAAAGTTACAAATGCATCTGACTTCAACGCAAAGCCACCTGGTTTCACTTTTAAAACAATCTGTAGTTTATTGTGAATCGAGTGCATCTGTAGGGGTGCTCAACACTGTTCATCTTGATAGAAGGAGATGGCTTTATTTGTTAACTTTAGCTAAAAGACAAGGAGTTGCAGCTTTGGTCTTTGGGGCTCTTCCCAGAGAGGAGAAGTGTCAGGAGTTAAAACTTGATTTTGACCAGGGAGATGTGGAAAAACCTAAACTTATTGAATCTCTAAAATTTACCTCTCATAACATAAGCACCATTAAACCACCGAATGACATTTTTTCAATATGGGAAAATAAAACCAAAGAGACACAAATGTGGTATGAGCAGGAGAAAAATGTACTGTTGGAGTTGCTGGATTTATTGAGTAAAGGGGGTTTTAACACACTATTGGTAGATGGTGTCATTTATGGATCTTATTATCCAAACCCCTCACTCAGAGAGTATGGCGATATAGATATATACCTTTATGATTCATACGAAAAAGGCATAAAGTATATTAAGAAAAATGGTATCGATGTTATGAGAATCAATAACTGTTTTTCCAAACTCAACTACAGGGGTGTTTGTATTAGAATTCATAAAAAGGCAGTTTTATGCATTTCACGCCATATTAAGCTGAAAAAAGCATATAGAATTTTGGCTAAAGAGTTGTCACAACTTGTTGTAAGAGGAACATCGGAGATGATTATTGAAGGTATAACAGTCAAAATTCCTCAGATTGATTTTCAATTACTAAGCTTATTGAAAAGCTGTATGTCCAAATTTTTAAACAACCAGCTATATCTCAAATCTGTTTGTGATCTTGCTGTCTTTATTAACAAAAACCGGGAGAGAATAGATTTCGGCTATATTGAAAAAACAGTTAAAAGAACAGGTTGCCTAAAGCTCTATAATGCATTGCTTTCCATTACCAACAGATATTTCGGCACAAATGTTCCCGTTAAGGAGCAGCTTAAGTTTAGCGACAGGGTTTTTAGTGACATACTTACAAATTCACCAAAAAGACATCACTACACCGGAATTAAGTGGCTGAATCCGGTTTTGGTCTATTTTTCTGCAATTAAGCAGACTATACTATCTAAATGGAAGCTGGACTCTGTTCATCCCCTTCTTTTTTACAAAGAGCTTGTAAGAAGCTTTTTTACTTCAGGAGCTTCTTAATATTTTGTGCCTCCTTCTTTGTGCAGACAAGCAAGTTTTCTCCTGTGTCGACAATTATGCACTCCTTAACTCCAAGCACCGATATGTTGCGGCCGGTAGTGCTTATTATAATATTCCCGTTGGAATCTACCTCTTTTACATTTGCTCCCTTTATAATACTTCCATTCTCATTGAATGGGAACACCTCCTCAAGTGCAGTATAGCTGCCAATGTCACTCCAGGAGAAACTTGCTGCAATTACCCTAATATCCGGGAATTTCTCCATAATGCCATAATCAATCGATATCTTGTTAAATTCACTAAAAAAAGCCGAAAGTTTTTCAATATTATTGGCAGAGGTGTAATCATTTAACAGTGCAATTTTTTGCAAAACCCGTGAGTGGTGAGGCATATACTTGTCAAAGGCCTCCATAATTAAAGGGATGCCAAAAACAAACATCCCGCTGTTCCACAAATAATTACCTCTTCTGAGATACTCAACCGCAATTTCGTGAAGTGGTTTTTCGCAGAACCTTAACACTTTTACAGGGTTGTTTAACACTTTCTCTGACAAAGCATCCTCTGGAATCTCAAGGTAGCCATATCCCGTCTCTGCTCTTGTAGGCTTAATGCCAAGGGTTACAATGCAATTCCCGCTCTGTGCACAATCAATTGCTTTTACAATGTCATCGGTAAATTTCTCCTCTTTTGTAATAAGATGGTCAGAAGCAAGTACTACCATAGTAGCATCTTTAAACCGCTTTGAAATATAAACCGCACCAAAACCAATAGCTGCTGCCGTATCCTTGAATTGTGGTTCAATAATAACATTCTCATATGGAATATCAGGAAGCTCCTCTCTTATGGCAGGGGCCTGAACAGAGTTGGTTGCAATGAAAATTCTGCTTTTCTCTGTAAGAGGCAGAATTCGGTCGACAGTCAATCGTATAAGTGTCTTTTTATCGTCAACCAGATTAAGAAGCTGCTTAGGCCTCTCTTTTGTTGAAAGTGGCCAGAACCTCTCTCCCGAACCTCCGGCCATTATTAGTACTACTACATTCTTCATCTTAACAAAGTTAATAAAAGTAAGTGTGAGTAAAAATTTTATGTAATTTTAGGTTTCCGATGATTTTATTTTTATATTTACATGTAGTAATATTATTATATATGGACTCAGAAACAATCGACTCTTTTGATAGTTTATATGTGTCTCCTGTAATTGAAGAGTTTGAGCTAAAACTTGAGAAGGGTTTTGCAAATTCCATAGAGCAATTTGACGACGACTCCTGGTAGTTTATATGAGAATCAACTCAAAATTCAAGTTAAGGGAAATAGGAGGGGAGATGCTTGTGATTATAAGTGATGATAACTGTACAGACCTTACCCGGGTTATATCCTTAAATAAAACAGCGGCTTATCTTTGGCAATCTCTGGAAGGAGAGGAATTTAATCAGGAAGATATTATCAAAAAGCTAACTGCCAAATATGGTATAGACTTCGCTTTGGCACAGAAGGATGCTTTCTACTGGGTTGAAAACATGATTAAAATGGGGCTAATTAACTGATTGCCTCATTTGGGAATAAACTAAAAAATCCACTTTCAATTGTTCTATATGAAGCTCAGCAATGAAGAGGCAAATTTATTCTCACTTATTAAGAATGAGAGATTAGTTCACCCTGTCAGCTGGGATCGATTATTTAAACTTGCAGCTAAGCAGGGTGTTTTGGCTATTGCTTATGATGGTCTGGAGACATACCACTATGCTCATTTGCCAAAGAGGATTAAGATACAGTGGAGATTGAGCGTAGAACAGATAGAATCCGGGTATCATCGTCAAAAGGAGGCAATAAGATGGATCTCTTCTTTGTTAACAAAACACAATATAGATTTAATAATCTTAAAGGGACATTCATTAGCTCTCTACTATCCAAATCCCAAACATAGAGAGTGTGGAGATATTGACATTTTTCTCTGCGGTAAATATGATGAAGGAAATAAGTTGTTTACAGAACAAAAAATTAAAATTGACTACAGTGGAGACAAACATTCTAAATTTGTTGTTAACGGAGTTCCTGTAGAGAATCACAAAACCCTTCTGAATGTAAGTTTAAATGAATGCGACAGAAATCTTGAACAATATCTGCTCAAGATTCTAAAAGATGAGGGTTTTGTTGTTAGTAATCATGGAGATTATCATTACAATATGCCCTCTTTTAACTTTACTGCACTTTTTCTGGCAAGACACACAATTGTTCACTTTTTAAGCTCGGGTCTGGTATTAAGACATCTGCTTGATCTCATCTTTTTTTTCAGAAATAACCTGGATAATGTAGATATTGAAAAGATTAAGCTAATACTTCTTGAGGAACGGCAACTTAAGCTGTTTGTTTCCTTAATTGCAACAGGAGAGGAACTCTTATCTGCAGACTTAAAAATAAGTACTCTTTTTTGCGAACCAGACATGAGACTTACAAATAAGGTATATAGGGACATAATGCGTAACAGTATAAGAGTGTACGACAAAAACTCATTAATAAATAGATTTGTAACTTTGAGGAAAATGTCAGGGGCAATCTATCTTATTCGTTCAAAATGGAAGTATGATGCTGTCGGGAGTGATTTGTTTTACAAAGAGTTTATTAATAGAATTAAGCTGGCTTTCACTTAACAGACAAAATGTTTAAAGAGTGTAAATCTGACAGGTTTTTAAGAAGGGGTAAATTAAGATGGATTCTGCTCCTTAACTCTGTTTTTACAACATTTCTGGAGTTGGCAGGATTGGCAATATTTTTACCTCTCATAGGAATACTTACAACGAATGAAGATTCGAACATTAATCAATTTTTGGTTAAATCATTATATTCCTCTTTGTCAATCGACAGAGAGAGCATTGTAATATTGCTTTCTATTGCTGTTGCCGGAGTAATCATTCTTAAGAACCTGTCTCTTCATTTTTTAAACAAAAAAAAGCAATCTGCTCTGTTGAAAATCTATTCCCTCACCTCCCTGGAATTATTCAAGCACTATTTCCAACTTGGTTACAGGTATGTTAAGGCAAACGGTCCCTCTGCCATATCTCACAATGTAAACACTGTAGCTTATGCATATGTTTTTGGCTTTCTTAATCCGCTGTTTTCTTTTATTACACAGGTATTGTTTGCGGCATCAATGGTAGCAGCACTTTTATTTATCAACGCCTATGTTGCAATAGGACAATTGATTATGTTGTTGCCTCTTATTATTGTTTACCATAACAGGGTTGCTGAAAAGATTAAACAGGCAGGCATAAATGAGAATAGAGATAAAAAAGAGCAGTGGAAACTATCAATGGAGACATTCAGGGGTTATCCAGATATTCTTGTTGGTGGAGTATTTGAACATCAATGTCATATATTTGAAGAGGGTACCGGAAGGGTGACACAAAGCCGTCTTATTCTGGAAAATATCAGGAGTATTTCAACCAGAGTTCTTGAGACAGGCGTAGCTCTGGTATTCTGTTTAATAATTGTTTTATATGTAATTTTAGGTGTTGCAGGTGAAGATAATTATCTTCAGGGGTTGACTTTTACAATGTTGTTGTTTGCCGGTGCAACTATAAGGCTTCTGCCATCTGTAAAAAATGCCTCTTCTCATCTCAGTACTATTAAAAATTACCTCTATACTATAGAAGTGATCAATGCTGCAATTACCCACAAGAAAAATTACAAACAAGAAATAATAGAAGCAAAAAGGCAGACAAATGCTCCCCTGATTGAGGTTAAAAACCTGTATTTTGGTTTTGATGAGGGAGATGATGTGATTAAAGGTATTTCTTTGACAATTGAAGCAGGGAATATAACTGGCATTAAAGGAGCTACCGGAGCAGGAAAGAGTACTTTATTATACCTTTTACTGGGTTTATACTATCCGGAGAGAGGGCAGATACTTGTTAATGGAGAGAAGCTGACAGAGCAAAACAGAGAAAAGTGGCATAAAAGTATTGGGTTCATCTCGCAGGATAGTTTTTTGCTTGATGCAACAATTGCTCATAATATTGCACTTACCCCACAACCCGACAAAGAAAGATTAAATAAGGCGATAGAGATGGCATCACTAGGGGTTTTTATAAACAGTTTACCAGCAGGTGCAGATACAATTATTGGAGAGGGGGGAGTCCGTCTTTCCGGAGGAGAACGACAAAGAGTTGCAATTGCAAGAGCATTTTACAAGCAAGCCACAACTTTCATTATGGATGAACCAACTTCGGCACTTGATGCACAAACCGAAGCGGAGATTGCATCTGTGCTGGATAAATTTTCTGCATTAGGTTATATTACAGCTGTTATAGTATCTCATAGCAACACAATTCTGGCAAAATGCCATAAAGTAATTGAATGGAGAGATTGTCATATAGAATAGGAGGAGAATTAATTGAAATATTCTCCCATTTTCCATTATTGTTGCAAAAATCTTTGCATTCATTTCCGGTTTTTGAAACAAGCAGAAGCAAGGAGGATGCTGAAGGAGAAAACATAGAATGTAAGTCTCTGCAATTTTATGTAAATGAAGATCTTGATTTTATCTCCAAATCTTTTAATTCTGACGGATTGTTTGCTGATAGCAACAAATTTGAGATAATTCATGAATTTGAAACTATGAGAGCCCGTTGTATTTTTGCGCGGGATATATGCAAAACATCTGGCAGTAACGGAGATGAGTTTTTTTTATTAATTAAAGACAGAACAGTTAGCTCTGCCTCTGTCATTGCAGTAATGAACAGGCACACTTTAAAGACAGAGATAAAGGTATATTCAAAAGAGCTGTTAAACTCAACCAATTTAATTTTTGCGATATGGTTTGGACTCTCATTCTGTGGTGCCAGTCTGGGCTTGCTTGCAATTCATGCATCAGCGGTAGAGTACAAAGGAGGTGCTGTAATATTTCTTGGTGAGTCGGGAACAGGAAAAAGTACTCATACTACACTATGGACAAGGAATATTGATGGTAGCTCAATACTGAATGACGATAGCCCTCTTATAAAAATTCAGAGAGATAGTAAATATTTAATTCCACGAGTATATGGCTCTCCACGGAGTGGCAAAGGGCGTTGCTACAGAAACAAAGACTTTCATTTAAAAGCTGTAGTTCGTTTACAGCAACATTCGAGCAATGAAATAATCCGTCTTAACAACAGAGATTCCTTTACTGCGTTGTTTCCCTCTTTCCCTCCGGCACTGCTTAGAGAGCGCAGATCAACAGACTATATATGCAGTTTAATTTCACAACTCATTCAATTGACACCTGTATTTAACCTTAGGTGTTTGCCGGATAAGAGTGCGGCTTTATTGGCATGCAATGCCATCTACGGTAGGTAGTTGCACAGAAATCATGATATTGAAAAAGAGATGAAAATAAAAACTATATCAAATAACTGTGCCCTAGCACTTGTCCGGGAAAGCATTTCAAACGGCATTAAAGTAAAGCTGAAGGTTAAGGGTAGCAGTATGTGGCCAACACTCAGAGATGGACATGACATTGTCACTCTTCGAAGGTATTATGAGCAGGAGTTGCAAGAGGGTGTAATTATTTTGTTTGAAAGCAAAGAGGAGTTTATAATACACAGGATTGTTGCAATTGACAGAGATAAAAGAGAGGTTATAGCAAAAGGTGATGCAAACAAATTTACTGAAGTGGTAAGCTTTAACCGGATAATTGCAATTGCAGAGATTAACAGGCGATGGTTTAGCTTTAATGGTTTATTGAGATTTCTCCGAAAGTAAAAAATGAAAAGAGAAACACTTCACTTATAAATGACATCTAATTAATCCCTTGGAATTATTTTCAAGGGTTTTTTGTTTATCAGCCGCCAAGAGTGAGAGTAAAGAAAATATACAAAGTGTAAAAAAAATATTTAAACTTTTATTGTTTTATTGATTTTTTTACATACTT
>CAZPFI010000027.1:0-18958 GCA_964585795.1 uncultured Muribaculaceae bacterium
GAGTTTTGCCTCCACCTGGTTTAAATCATCTATTGGAACAAACTCCACCTGATGGAAGGAGTTAAAAGGGCTTACAATTTTTGGGATATCGGTAACGGCTACCGCTCCGGAACTTCTTCCGTGAAATCCGTTTTTAAAGGCAAGTATCTTTGCTTTACCTGTATGGAAAGATGCCAGTTTAAGAGCGTTCTCATTTGCTTCCGCTCCTGAATTTGACAGGAAAAGAGAATAATCTCCATAACCGCTAACCTCTCCCAGTTTTTCGGCCAGAGATGTCTGCAAAGAATTTATTACAGAATTTGAGTAGAAAGAGATATTGTCGAGTTGATTCTTTATTACCGCGTTGTAACCCGGGTGACAATGACCAACCGATATTACAGCATGTCCGCCATAGAGATCCAGATACTCTCTGCCATCTTTGTCCCACACCTTACATCCTCTTGCCCTAACCGGCTCGATAGGCCAAAGTTTATATACATCAAAAGTATTCATTTCAAATTATTTAGTATGCTTAAAAAGCACTCCCTTTAAGCTTAAGCCCGCACTCTTCATCAACCCCCATCATCAGATTCATATTCTGAACCGCCTGCCCTGATGCTCCTTTTAAAAGATTGTCAATAATTGATGTTATGTGCCAGTAACCGTTATGACTCTCAATATGCAGAAGGCACTTGTTTGTGTTTACAACCTCTTTGAGTGAGACGGGTTGTGCCGAAAGATGCACAAAGGATGAAGAGGAGTAGAACTCTTCAAAAATACCAATCATCTGCTCCGGGGTTATGTTACCGGATACAGGTGTGGTTATACTCGTAAAGATGCCTCTGGTAAAATTTCCTCTGACAGGTATAAAGTTTATTTGTGGAACAGTTGAACCAACGGAACCGAGTGTTCTTTTAATCTCTCCCAGATGCTGGTGTGTAAATGGCTTATAAACGGATATATTTGCCTCCCGGTAACTGTAATGAGTAGTTTCTGAGGGGCTTTTCCCCGCCCCGGTACTGCCGGTTATGGAGTGGATATGTACATCTCCGTTTAGCTCATTGTTAACAGCTAATGGAATAATTGCCAGCAATATAGATGTAGCAAAACATCCCGGATTGGCAATGTAGAGTGCCTCTTTAATCTTTTTTCTGTTGAGTTCGCACAAACCATATACAAAATCTCCCCCTTTGTAGTTGCTATCAACTCTGAAATCATTTCCAAGATCAATAATTTTACAACTATCCGGTAACTCCAGCTGATCGAGATAACTCTTAGAGAGGCCGTGACCAAGGGTTAGAAACAGTACATCAGGTTTTATCTTTCCGTTCCGGCTGTTAAGGTCCGAACAAAACCGTATATCGGTATCTCCAATGAGATCTCTGTGTACAGAGCTAACCAGCTCTCCTGACAAACTGCTTGTAAGCACCGCCTCCAGCTTAACATATGGATGGGCGATAAGTATTCTGATAAGTTCCCCGGCTGTATATCCGGTTCCTCCAGCTATTGCAACTTTAATCATCCTTATGTACAGAATAATAAATTTTAAGCGGATTTGCCAATACTTTTGTAAATCCCTCTACATCCTGCCCTGTAAAAGATTTATTGGCTTCTCCGTAATCACCGAATTTGCTGTTCATAAGGTCATAAGGTGCAGAACATCCCAGTATAGAAAAGTGATAAGGCCTTAACTCTGCCTCCACAATTCCGGTTACAAATTTTTGGGTATCCTCTAAAAACAGCTCTATGTTTCTCATCAAAGGGTCAAGGTATTGTGCTTCGTGCATCAACTGGCCATACCACCCTGAAAGCTGCTCCTTCCAATACTGCTGACCTTTTGTAAGTACATGTTTCTCAAGCAGATGATGACTCTTTATGAGAATCAGGGGTGCAGCGGCCTCAAAACCTACTCTTCCTTTAATTCCGATAATTGTATCTCCTACATGAATATCTCTGCCAATGCCATATTTCCCTCCTATTGTGTTGATCTTTCGGATTATCTCAACCGGAGACGCCTCTTCTCCGTTTAAGGATACAGGCTCTCCCTTAAGAAATCCAATCTTTATCCTCACCGGAGTACTCTCGCTTACCTGCGAAGGATACGCCTCCTCCGGCAACACTCCGTCTGCGGAAAGTGTCTCAACTCCTCCCACTGATGTACCCCACAGGCCCTGATTAATAGAGTATTTTGCTTTTTGGCTGTTAACCACATAGCCCCTTTTTTGCAGATAATCTATCTCCTCTGCTCTTGAAAGTGAGAGCTGGCGTATAGGGGCCAGAACTTTAACTCCGGGAGCCATAACTTCAAACACCAAATCGAATCTAACCTGGTCATTCCCTGCGCCTGTGCTTCCATGGGCTACATAACCGGCTCCAATCTTCTTAACATGCTCCAGCACGCCCATCGCCTGAAAAATCCTCTCGGAGCTTACAGACAAAGGGTAAGTTGCATTCTTAAGAATATTCCCGTACAGAAGGTATCTTATCCCTTTATTATAATAATCATCTATAGCATTCACATTTGTATGAGAAACCGCCCCCAGCTCCAGAGCTCTACTCTCAATTGCCTGCTCTTCATCCTGGGAGAAACCGCCGGTATTTACCATAACCGTATGTACCTCAAGGCCTTTTTCTTCTCTTAGCCACGGAACACAAAAAGATGTATCCAATCCGCCACTGAACGCCAGTACAACTTTATTATTCATTTCAGACTACCTTTTAAATGATACTATTGAATTAATTTTTACAAGTGGATTGATGATAAGGGTTTTGCCAACAGATACCAAAGCCGGGGTTATCCTCGATTTCCCCTTTTGAGCAGGGTCGTACAAAAGCCCTGTACAGAGGCACATTTTATAGTCGTTCCTCTGAAGCACATCAAAGTTCTTACATCCCTGACAACCCTTCCAAAACTCTTTATCATCGGTAAGTTCCGAAAATGTAACCGGCTTGAAACCAAGCTGGGTATTAAGCTTCATAACAACTAACCCGGTTGTTATACTGAATATTTTTGCATCGGGAAAGAGCTTTCTTGACAGATTGAATATTTTAGCTTTTATCTTTTTGGCCAACCCCTGGTTACGGTATTTGTGTGCTACAATCAAACCTGAGTTTGCAACAAATCTGCTGTGACTCCATGTCTCAATGTAGGCAAAACCTGCCAGCTCTTTTCCGTCAAGTGCAATTACAGCCTTGCCGGAGTTTATCTTCTCTGCAATATATTCGGGAGATCTCTTAGCAATACCTGTTCCACGCTCCTGGGCAGAGATAAATACCAAATCGCAGATTGCATCTGCATAAATAACATGACTTGAATCAGTCACATAAATGTTTACATTCATCCTGGAATTAAACAAAAAAATGGTTACTGTATGTGAATTGTTACAGGAGACTATACCTGTGTAGATGCCGGATGAAAACTATTCCGGTAGAAAACAGATGCCTTTCCTAGGCACATCGTCGGACATGTCTGTGGAAAAAAGTAGAATTGATATGATGGCTGCTGTTTTTCATAACGGGGCAAAGGTAAAAGAAATATTTATAAAATCACTATCTTTGGTAGCTAAACTACTTTTTTTATAGAAAATTCTAACATCAACCCAAAAGGACTTCCCGAAAATGCATATCGCGAACTTAAAAAGGGAGAAGAGTATAAACCTCTTATGCCTGCAAATAAGGTGTTTCCCGAAGTAACTCCCTGGTCGGTTTTCATGGGGATAGTTATGACCGTCATCTTCTCTGCAGCTGCTGCATATCTGGGACTGAAAGTAGGGCAGGTTTTTGAAGCTGCCATACCAATAGCAATCATAGCAGTGGGTGTGTCAGGGGCATTAAAAAGGAAGAATGCACTTGGCGAAAATGTGATAATTCAATCAATAGGAGCCAGCTCGGGAGCAATTGTGGCAGGAGCCATATTTACCTTACCGGCTTTATATATTCTTCAGGCAAAATACCCCGAGTTAACTGTAGACTTTGCAAAGGTCTTTATGAGCTCATTGCTGGGAGGTGTATTGGGAATACTTTTTCTTGTTCCTTTCAGAAAATATTTCGTTTCTGATATGCACGGTAAATATCCTTTTCCGGAGGCAACTGCTACTACACAGGTTCTGGTGAGCGGAGAGAGTGGAGGTAACAGCGCAAAGATTCTGTTATTGAGCGGACTTATAGGTGGGGTTTACGACTTCATTATCTCTACTTTCGGTTACTGGTCGGAGGTTTTTTCTTCGAGGGTTCTTCCCTTTGGAGAGCTAATTGCCCAAAAGGCAAAGGTTGTATTCAAGCTTAATGTAGGTGCAGCAGTCCTGGGGCTGGGTTACATAATAGGGTTAAAGTATGCATTTATAATTTGTTGCGGGTCGTTACTGGTTTGGTTTGTGATTATTCCTTTAATGAATATAATATTTGGCACTCAGGTAATTGATCTTATGGGCACAGGAATAACCACAACAATTGCAGAGATGTCTCCGGAACAGATTTTCCGTGACTATGCAAGACACATTGGTATAGGAGGCATTGCAACTGCAGGGGTGATAGGCATAATACGCTCTGCCGGAATAATAAAATCGGCTTTTGGCCTGGCCGCCAAAGAACTTAAGGGAGGTACGGAAGCTGCAAACGGAACTCTGAGAACTCAAAAAGACCTCCCGATGAAGATTGTTGCTCTTGGCATAATCTTTACACTCATTGTAACCTTTGTCTTCTTTTATTTTGGAGTTGTAGGGAATCTTCTTCACGCTGTTATTGCAATACTGGTGGTGGGTATAATCGCATTTCTCTTCACTACCGTTGCAGCCAACGCAATTGCAATTGTAGGTACCAATCCTGTCAGCGGAATGACTCTTATGACACTCATCCTTGCCTCTGTTGTAATGGTGGCATCGGGGCTAAGGGGAACGGCAGGAATGACAGCAGCTCTCATAATAGGAGGTGTGGTGTGTACTGCACTTGCTGTTGCCGGTGCCTTTATCACAGACCTCAAAGTGGGATACTGGCTTGGCTCAACACCAATCAAACAACAATCGTGGAAGTTTCTGGGAACTCTCGTTGCCGCTGCCACTGTTGGAGGGGTTATGATTATCCTTAATAAAACCTACGGTTTTGTGGGAGAACACGCATTGGTGGCACCTCAGGCCAATGCTATGGCAGCGGTAATAGAGCCACTTATGTCAGGGGGCGGAGCTCCATGGATTCTTTATGGCATTGGCGCACTGATAGCAATAGTCATAACACTATTTAAAATACCTGCACTTGCTTTCGCTTTGGGTATGTTCATCCCATTGGAACTTAATCTTCCTCTTCTGGTTGGCGGAGCTATTGCCTGGTATGTATCAACCCGCTCTAAGGATGAAGTGCTTAATACCGCAAGGAAAGAGAGAGGGACTCTTCTTGCCTCCGGTTTTATTGCAGGAGGTGCACTCATGGGGGTTTTAAGTGCCGTATTAAGATTTGCCGGGTTCAACCTTATAAATCCCGGATGGATGGAGTCTGCCCCGGCTGAATATCTTGGTCTGGTTATGTATGCAGTTATTATTATATATCTGATAGTAGACAGTCTCAAGGCCAAAAAAGAGGAGTTGACATAATATTATGGAAGGAAATTTCTGGTTTGCATTTTCACTCACTCTTTTTGCCGGTCTTTCAACAGCAGTAGGTAGTGCCATCATCCTGTTTTCGAAGAAATTTTCGAAAAGATTGCTGGCCTCCTCCCTGGGATTTTCAGCAGGGGTTATGATTTACATCTCACTGGTTGAGATATACTCCGAGGCAAAAGAGAGTCTGTCGGAATTATATGGTGAAACAACCGGCAATTTATATACACTGCTTGCTTTTTTTGGAGGAATTGCCCTGATTGCCATAATTGACTATCTGGTTCCATCGGGAGAGAACCCACACGAGGTTGCAGATTTATCATTAAATGAGAATAAAAAAGGTTCCGGCAAAGAGGGGCTTATGCGCCTGGGAATAATGTCTGCCTTTGCAATTGCCATTCACAACTTCCCCGAAGGCCTTGCAACCTTTGTAACCGCAATGAATGACCCGGAATTGGGTGTAAGTATAGCCATTGCAATTGCAATACACAATATACCGGAAGGAATTGCCGTAGCTGTACCTATCTACTATGCAACTCAAAGCAAAGGAAAGGCCTTTACTCACTCTCTTCTTTCCGGTCTTGCAGAGCCGGCAGGTGCACTGGCAGGATTTTTCCTGCTGTCATTCCTTTTTAACGATTCGTTCCTTGGAATAATTTTAGCGGGAGTAGCAGGAATTATGGTATACATATCGCTGGACGAACTCCTCCCAACCGCAGAGAAATACGGAGAACATCACCCCGCTATTATCGGGGTTATTGCAGGAATGGCTGTAATGGGAATCAGTTTGCTGTTTTTATAAAGTTAAACCGCTTGTTAAATAATAAAAAATTATGAAAGATAAATTACTCGAAAGGTTTTTAAGGTATATAGCTATAGACACTTCATCCGACCCCGAATCATCATCACAACCAAGCACTGCAAGGCAGCTGGACCTGTCGCGTCTTTTAATAAAAGAGCTTAAAGAGGCCGGAGTTGAAAATGTTGCAATGGACGAACACGGTTATGTGATGGCGTCAATTCCGTCAAATATTAACAAAGATGTTCCGGCAATAGGTTTTATTGCCCATGTTGACAGTGCTCCGGATGCTCCGGGTAAGGTAACAAACGCACAAATAATAGAAAACTACAACGGACAAGATATTGCAATCAATCGCGAGAAGGCAATGATAATGAGTGTCCTGGAGTTTCCGGAGCTTACCGGTTACAAAGGACAGACATTAATAACTACAGACGGTACCACTCTGCTTGGTGCAGATGATAAAGCAGGTATTGCCGAAATTATGACAGCTGTAGAGTATATTATGTCCAATCCCGAGTTTAAACATGGTCCTATAAAAATAGGTTTCACTCCTGACGAAGAGATAGGAAGAGGCGTTGACAAGTTTGATGTTGAGAAATTCGGGGCCAAATATGCCTATACCTTAGATGGAGGCCAGGTTGGAGAGCTGGAGTACGAGAACTTCAATGCCGCTTCTGCCAAAATTTTCATCCAGGGGAGAAACATTCATCCCGGCTATGCAAAGGACAAAATGGTAAATGCCATAATTCTTGCCACAGAATTTAATAATCTTCTGCCGGTGGAACAGAGGCCTGAGTTTACTGAGCATTATGAGGGTTTTTTTCACATTATTAAATTTGACGGAACGGTTGAAGAGGCAACTATCCAATATATTATTCGTGACCACGACACCATAAAATTCAATCAGAAGAAAGAGTTGATTGAGGAGAGCGTGACCTATATGAATAAAAAATATGGAGAGGGACGCTTCCGCCTTGAATTGAAGGATCAGTATTACAATATGCGAAAGCAGGTTGAGCCACACTATCATATTGTAGAAAAGGCAGTTAAAGCAATGGAGATGGCAAATATTACTCCTCTGATAAAGCCAATCAGAGGCGGCACCGATGGTGCCAGACTCTCTTTTATGGGACTGCCCTGCCCCAATATTTTTGCCGGAGGTCATAACTTCCACGGACGCTACGAATACATACCCCTTGAGAGTATGGTAAAAGCGACAGAGGTGATTTTGAATATAGTTAAACTATACGCTTTGGAGTAGATTGCAAAATGATGTTTTTTGTTATCTTTACTGTAATTAACATCAGACATTATGAGGCGCAACAGACTTCTAATAGTTGTGTGTGCAGTAATCGGCCTCTCAGCGGCCGGCTGTACTAAGAGTCCCCAAAACGGAGATCCGCCAGGTAACAATAATCCTCAGGTTTCAATCCCGACAGTAACAACAGCTGACATTACCGATATCTCTTCAACCACAGCAAAAGGTGGAGGAAATGTAACTGCCGACGGGGGCGGTGCTGTAACTGCAAGAGGTCTGTGCTGGAACAGCAGCCCCAATCCTACTACGGCAAACTCCAAAACCACAGATGGTTCAGGTACCGGTTCGTTTAGCAGCACAATTACAGCGCTAACAGAGGGGACAATGTACTATGTAAGAGCTTATGCAACCAACAGTGCAGGTACTGCATACGGGCAAAGCGTTAGTTTTACAGCAGGAGCTGTCCCAACGGTGACTACTGCAAATGTAACAAGCATAACAGGTACCACAGCTGTTTCCGGTGGCAATGTTACAAATGACGGAGGTTCAACTGTTATGTCAAGGGGTGTGTGCTGGAGTACCAACCCTACACCTACAATAGCAGACAGTAAAAGCAATGACGGTACAGGCACAGGAAGTTTTACAAGCAATGTGACAGGGTTGAGCAATGTGACTACCTACTACCTGAGAGCATATGCAACTAATAGTTTTGGAACCGGATACGGCTCAGTTATTCAGTTTACAACTACAACACAGCTACCATCTGTTACAACAACGGCTGTTGGAAGTGTGACAGATGTCTCTGCAATAAGCGGAGGGAATATATCAACTGACGGAGGTACTCCGATAACGGCAAGGGGAGTATGCTGGAACACATCTCCCCAACCAACCATTGCCAACTTCAAAACGGAGGATGGTACCGGAACAGGTGGTTTTACCAGTCAGATTACCGGTTTGACCCAAACCACAACCTATTATCTGAGAGCATACGCAACTAACAGTACCGGAACAGCTTATGGTGAGGAATTTTCATTTACAACAGCCCAAACAATAAACTATGGATCGGTTAGTGATATTGAAGGGAATCAGTACAGAACCTATCAGATAGGTGCTCTCACCTGGATGGTGGATAACCTCAGAACCACCAAATACAACGACAATACAGCTATACCCAATATAACCATTGTTGCAGACTGGTTTACTGCAACAACCGGAGCTTATGTATGGTATAACAACGAAACCGGTGGCGACAAGGAACCTTTCGGGGCCCTTTATAACTGGAGAGCTGTTAATACCGGTAAGTTGTGCCCACAAGGGTGGAGAGTTCCATCCAATGCCGAATGGACAGCTATGATCAATTCACTGGGGAACGGCGATCTGGTTGGCAAAATGAAAGACAGCAACTGGTGGACTGCAGGACAGGAGGGCAATAACAGCTCGAGGTTCTCTGCCCGTCCGGGAGGATTGAGAGAGATGAACGGTACCTTCAGAGATTTTCGCACAGCTGGTTATTGGTGGAGCTCAACCGAAAATGATGCGGGGACAGCTCACGGGAGAAGCGTTAGCGTAACAGCGGTACAAAATGTAACAAAAGAGAAAAATGCCGGCTATTCAGTAAGATGCGTCACTAACTAAAAAGTCAGTGACGCAACAATTCTACTCTTTCTATTGGAATATTCTATTTGTAAAGATAAAATTTCTTTGAAAGCTTTCTGAAGCTCTCAACATCTTTGTACCAATACTCTTTTATATCTTCAAACTTGTGTCTTTTTGAGAACCTGAGTCTTATCTGATCGCTACCCGAAACCTGATCAAACATCCTGAACCTGTTTTGGTTTGCATGGTCAAACACAGCTTTGTCGGGGTAGAGTTCTGCAAGTGCCTGCATAACATAAAACTGAATATCTGTCAAAGCAACCTTTTTGTAGTCGAGGAGATGGACCTGAACCCCCTGAAGATTTTTACCAACTCCAACACCGTAGAACGGACGAATGTGAATTGGCCTGAAATGAACTCCGGCCAGTTTATATGTATTAAGATGGTCTGCAAGTTTCTCCGCTTCAATCCACTCCGCAGCAAATAACTGAAATGGAATTGTATACCCTATCCCAATAGACATATAACCCAGTTCACCGAGAATACCCGAAACAGGATAGAAGGCAGCTGTTATTGGCTGTGGGATATGAGGGGAGGAGGGCACCCATTGCAGGCCTGTCTCTTCGAAAGTCATATCTCTTCTCCAACCCTCCATCTTAATAACAGTCAGCTTTACCTTATTTTTAAGCATATTAAGTTCGTTTAGCATAATGGCCAGCTCTCCGCAGGTGAGACCATATATATATGGAATCTTAAACTGGCTCACAAAAGAGAGGAAACCATCTTCTGCCAGATTCCCTTCTATTTTATGACCACCCAACGGATTTGGTCTGTCAAGAACCATAAATTCAATTCCCTTCTCGGCAGCTGCCTCCATTGCTAAACCCATTGTGCTTATATATGTAAACGACCGACTGCCAACATCCTGAATATCATAAATAAGAACATCTATGCCCTCGAGCATCTCCGGTGTGGGTTTACGGGTAGCACCATAAAGTGAAAAGACAGGAATACCGGTTTTAGGGTCTTTCATATCCTCAATTTTTGCTCCTGCATGCACATCGCCTCTAACTCCGTGCTCTGGGCCAAAGAGAGCAACCAGGTGAACATTTGGAGCTTCGTGCAACACATCAATAGTAGATTTGAGGTTTCTGTCAAAACCGGTTGGATTTGTAATTAAACCAACTCTTTTCCCCTCCAGTTGTTTAAAGCTGCTCTTTTTGAGCACATCTATGCCTGTATCTACGCCTCTTGCCGAAACAATAAGCGAAACCAGCACCAGCGCCATAGTTATTAAAAATTTTGTAATTCTCATCTTTAAGTAGTTTTAATAAAACATATAGATCTTTAAAAAATTAAGCATCTGCCTTTTTAACGGCCTTACGACCAAATGAGGCATCAACCTTTATAAATGCAGTCACTACAAATGTAAGCACATAAGAGAGCATAATCCAGTAGAAGAAATTTCTGTAACCAAGCAGCTCCTGTAACCAGCCCGCCATCATACCCGGCAACATCATACCAAGAGCCATAAATGCAGTACATATTGCATAATGGGCTGTTTTATGCTTGCCATCCGCAAAGTAGATCATAAACAACATATAAGCAGTAAAGCCAAAACCATACCCGAATTGTTCAATAAATACACACAGATTAATCACAAAGAAGCTATCGGGTTGAATCAGAGCCAGATAAACAAATGAGAAGCTTGGCAGCGATATGCTCAGAGCCATAGGCCACAGCCACTTCTTAAGCCCTCCGACAGAGGCAACAATACCTCCGATTATACCTCCAAGTGTTAGGCCAAGAATACCAATTGTACCATATACCATTCCCACTTGTCCTGTAGTGAGACCCATTCCTCCAAGCTCTTTTGGGTCGAGCAAAAACGGTGTTACCATCTTAACAAGTTGAGCTTCTGCAAATCTGAATAACAGCATAAAGGCAATTGCTATAACAACCTGCTTTTTACGGAAAAATGATGCAAAGGTTTCGAAGAACTCTTTAAAAATTGTTCCCGGTGTTACATTCTTTGCAGCAACATCACTCTGTGGCTTAGGCAGAATAAATTTATGGTAAAGTGCAACTGCTATGAAGAACCCTGCAAGAATAAAGAATGTAATTGACCATGCAAATGTGATATTCCCCGATAGTCCGCGGAATGAGGCGGTTGTCTCATAGTCCAGTTTAGGATCGACCTGAATGAGAACCAATGCCGGTTTAGTCCAGTTGTCTGCAGTAAACTCAATTCGCTCACCATGAGCAAGAGAAAGACTCTTGTCACCTCCTCTGAAAGAGGTATTAAGCACAATCTTCTGACCCGGATCCGGTGCCTTTGTCAATCTCACTTCAACAAGCTTCGAACTTCCGGTAAGACGGTGAATATCTGCCTCCTGCACCTCCTCTCCAAAGTTCTTTTTAATCCATACCCCCAGAGGCCCTGAGATACTTCTGCCCCACCACGATGCACCATTGCCGGAGACAACAGCTGCCGAACTCTCCCGGGGAATAAACCCATTAAGTGTATTTTGCGTTGCAGCAAACTGTCTCAGCATTGCAGCCGAATCGGCAGGAACATTTGCAGTACCGATATTTATTACAGATGGATAAATCTCAAATGTAAACTCATCTGTTTGAGCATTCACATAAGGATTTACAAGCACACTGTCTGCCGGTATTTCTATTGCTGCAGAGTAATCAGGCCCGGCATTTACCTCAATATCAAGCGGCTTGAGCCCTGTTGCAGATTCAAGTGAACCGGCAATTATTATCAGCAGACCCTGCCCTGCAATGGTTGCAACCCTGTAAAAAGTGCTTCTTATACCTACATACATTGCCTGTTTATTGCTGTCAAGAGCCAGCATATAGAAGCCGTCAGCCGCAATGTCGTGTGTTGCCGAACTGAAAGCCATAAGCCAGAACACTGCAAGAGTAATCTGGAAGAAATTACCCGCAGGTATGGTAAATGCAATTCCCGCCAATCCTGCTCCCACTAAAACCTGCATGGCAACAACCCACCATCTTTTAGTTTTAAGCAAATCTACAAAAGGGCTCCAGAAGGGTTTTATTACCCAGGGAAGATAGAGCCAGCTTGTATAAAGAGCAATATCGGTATTGGAGATGCCAAGTCTTTTATACATTATAACAGAGATGGTCATCACTGCCACATAGGGCAGACCCTGTGCAAAATACAGAGAGGGTATCCACGCCCATGGTGATCGGATTTTATTACTCATATCTAAAATTTTTATTAGTACTGCTTCTTAATATCTGCTCCAATAAAGTAGTGCAACAAGATTGTTCTGTAGTCATAACCCTTCTCTCCCATCACTGCAGCACCTATCTGGCACAGTCCTGTACCATGTCCCCAACCGGCTCCCTTAAGTATAAATCTAACGGTATTACCGTCTTTATCGCACTCTTTTTCAACTATGAAAGCCGAGCTGTAAAGGTGTGATTCCGACAGTGTTCTTCTTATCTCAAGCTCCTTACCAATAACTCTCGTTCTCTTTGTCCCTGCAATTTTTAGTTTGACAAGCCGTCCCGATGTTCCTCTCTCTACAGGAATAAGATCTGTTATCTTTCCGTAATCTGTTCCCGAACGCTTTGCAATAAGTGCAGATATCTCATCTACTGTATACTCAACCCTCCATCTGTAGAAATTTACAGTCTCCTGATCGTAGTTATTGAGTACCTGAGACAATACATTTTTATCGGTCGTATTGCAGAATGATTCGGGAGTGCCCAGAATCCACTCTCTTGCATTCTCTTCCACAGTAAGATCCGGCATTGGCAAACTCTCTTTAGTATCCCTTTTTGCAATGAGGTAAGGGTGTTTAACATCTTCCCAGCAGTTCTGAAACTCTTCGAAAACTCCTCCGCAACTCTTTGAGTAGCGTGCATCGCAAATATCATCATTGTACATAAGAAGCTCGCCGGAGGTTTCGCTTACTGCCTGTTTTACTATTTGTGTCGAGGCACGGGTAATTCCCTGATAACGCTGGCAGTGGTCATCGGCACAGATATCAAAGTTCTTGTGATCTTCCCTGTCATACCACCTTATTAGCTCATCCGGCGTCTCAGACATTGTGCTGTATGTTTCGGATGATTTGGTAATCACCTCATTCTTTTTAACTTGGGCAAGCAACCACGAACGCGATATAACGGCGTGTGCTTTAAGTAATTGCAATGAAGCCGTGGCGCTCATTTCCGAAGAGATAACCGATGTGAGGTACTCTTCTATGCTTAAACAATTGACTGCAGTTATTTTGCTATCCTCAACAATAAATTTTAAAGATCCCTTAAACACTTGATCTTCTTTCCTTTCCCAGTGAAAATTTATTCCTATGGTAACATCCTTAAGTTTAAACGATGCCTCAGCTTCATTTACCGGATCAAACTGAAGAGTCTCGTAAAGATTCCCTTCAAATGAGATTTTCCCCTGAACAAGTTCTACCTCTGCCTCTCCGGAATAATTTATGCCGTTATAGACAAATGGTGTTTTAAGCTCAAATTTAATTTTGGGCTCGAACATAATTCCTACGCTCACTTTTGGCTCTTTCATGTTACAATACCTTTTTTATTTTATTTATAATTTCATCTGTTTGCTCAGAAGATGCAAGTACCTCGCTCATTATTTCCCTGATATTATCTTCTGTCATCTTTTCGAAGTCCTTTTCCAGGGGGGTTATCAATACCCCGCCAAGATCGACTGAGGCCGGACTCAGCAAAATATTGTCATCTCCCTCTGCATAGAAACAATCGGGACGATGTTTCTTCCTTAAATATACAAGTGTGATATAAACCTCATTGTCATACCAGCAGAGAATGTTAACCATAGGTTCAATCTCTCCATCATTAACCGGGAGTGTTGAAAAGAGTTTTTCGAATAACTCATCGGCCTTTTTTGCACTTTTTGATTCTATTGCAATCAGCGAACCGAAAACTCCTTTTACTCTGCACAATTTTGAGGTTCCCGATTGGTAAATAACCTCCTGTTCCATCTTCCCAAGCTGACTCTCAATTGTAAGAAACCCTTTGTTACCTGCCTGAAAGTGGAAGTGATCGGGTGCAGAAGCCCCACATTTTGGTCCGTTATAGAATATTATGTATTCCGGTAACTCCTTTGCCAGATTGAGCATGGCATCAAATCTGCCGGATATAAACTGATCTGTGTGGGCAAGCAGCGGAATTGTCAGATGACGGGGAAAAATCGGGAATGGGTTAACAAGTACAGTATATGGATTGGATTCATCTCCGTCATTGAAGAAATCCAATCCCTTCTGTATTTGCGGACGATTCTCAAGACATAAAAAGCATTTACGCTCACTGATAGATTTGGCATCTACCTTTGCTGCCGAAGAGACAATCCTGGCAGGATTAAACTGAACCTTGAACGGAAAGCCGTCAACGGTAACACTCCTCACCCTTACATTTTCAAGTGCCTTATAATTAGCCCCTGCCTGCTCCCAGCTGCTAAGTTGCTCATCGAAGAGAGAGGCCAGGTTTTGACTGTTGAGAATCATATCAATATTGCAAATTATTTTGCCTTTTGCTTATTAAGTGCAATCCTGGCTTTAAGTTCCCAGGTGCGTATCCTGTCTTTATAGGTGTTATGCCCGTTCATCTTTACTATGTCCAAAGAGGCATCGGAATTATCCTCCCATCTGCGGCAGTGATACAGAACATCATAAATTCTTCCAATCTGATACTCACGGGATATATTCAGCCCAAGAGCATAATCTTCTCCATAACTTGTGTTGGGAACTTTTATGTTGCGAAGCACAGGTGTATAGAATGCGCGGGGAGCACCAAGACCGTTTATTCTAAGTGCATTGTTGCGTCCGTTGTCAGGTGTCCACTCCTTATGGTCAATGATGCCGGGGGCTATCATCTCCATATTGAAGTTGGTCATCATATAGGTACCAACTACCATAGCACAATTCTGTTGGTAGAAAGCATCAACAATTTTTTGTACTGTATCCTCTCCTGAATAGACATCATCGCTGTCCAGCTGAATAGCAAATTTACCGCATTTTGGGTGATGGACACCCAGGTTCCAGCATCCTCCAATTCCAAGATCGTACCTGTCGGGGACAACATGAATAAGCCGCGGATCACCGGCAAATTTCTCAATTGCCTCATATGTGCCGTCGGTGGAGTGATTATCAACAATTATAAGGTTAAAAGGGAATTTTGTCTTCTGAATTAAAACCGACTTAATTGCATCTTCAACTGTCTTAATCCGGTTAAATACCGGAATAATTACCGATGCCTCCACAGGAAACTCACCCTGATTAAACTCAATCGTTTTAAAAACCGGCTTTAGATAGCCGCCAATATTTTTTAAATGCTCTGTACACGCTGCCTCCATCTCTATCTGAACAGCACGGTTTTTTGGATCGACATAGTCAAATATCTTCTCTCCCGATTTTCTTGTATCCTGCTCAACTTCGGTATACAGATACTCGTTTATATGAACAATCTCTCTCTTTTGTGAAACTTTAAGACGGAGGTCGTACAGAGCCGCAAAGCAATACTTAACATCCATACCGGCAACGGCATCCTTGAGAGCAATTGAATCATAAAAAAGTACCGACCCAAAATTAAAGTCATCTCTGAGACTTCCCTGTTGGTATGTAATAACCGGATTTTGTTTTTTTACACCTTCGATAATCTGGAAATGATCTGAATATACCATCCCTGCAGCTGTATCCGAGGCAATTTTTATCATCCTCTCTATTGCGAACATACCCATTACCAGGGTGGACTCCTTTGTATATATAAGAGTATACAACGAATCTGATCTCTCTGCAATTTTTTTCATTGCAGGAGTGCATTTCAGGGATTCGATATGAACAACCTCGCATCCCTCAACCGGTTGTGCAGCAGTATCGGTTGTAAGAAGAAAAATCTTATTTACCAGATTACTCTCTCTTAAACCATTAACTGTCTGTTCTACTTGAGCTTTATCCTGATATGGTATAAAGCAATTTACACTTTTTGTCATAACTAAAACCTTAAACTTTTTGTTTGCTAAGATATTCATTCGTAACCAAACGAGCAAAAAAAGAGATTTATTGAGATAAAAAGCTTAATTTCGCCGCTTGCAATTGAATCGCTAAAATGCATAGCTACGATTATATTATAGCCGGCAGCGGTCTGGCCGGTCTCTATGCGGCTTTTTGTGCCTCCCGCTATGGTAAAGTGGCTGTAATTACTCGTACTAAGGTAAGCGACAGCAATACCTATTACGCTCAGGGAGGCATAGCAGCAGTAACAGACGAAGAGGATACTCCCAAATTTCACTTTGAGGATACAATTATCGCAGGCAGAGGCCTCTGTAACAAGGAGGCCGTGGAGATACTTGTAAACGAAGGGCCCGAACGCATTAAGGAGATTATTGAAGAGGGTATGCATTTTGACATGAGTGGTGGCTCACTTGCCCTGGGGCTTGAGGGTGGTCACAGCATGCGCAGGGTTCTTCACGCCGGCGGAGATATCACCGGCAGAAGAATTACCGAGTTTATGATTGATAAAATACGGTCAAATGAGAATATAACTCTGTTTGAGAATCACCGGGCACTTGAGATTATAAAGGATGGTAACAGATCTGTAGGTCTTCGTGTATGGAACTACCTAATATCACGCGAAGAGCTCTTTTTTGGCAAAAACACTATTCTGGCCCTGGGTGGTGCTTCGGCAATTTACCAAAGAACTACAAATCCGCCCAATACATTGGGTGACGGAGTGGCTTTGGCGTATAATGCCGGATGTGAAATTGCCGATATGGAGTTCATTCAGTTTCATCCCACAACTATTTACAGTAAAAATGATAAATCTTATCTCATAAGTGAAGCAGTCCGTGGCGAAGGCGCATGGTTGATAAACACTAAAGGCCAGCGTTTTATGACAGCAATTCATCCTATGGCAGAACTTGCTCCCAGGGATGTGGTTGCACAGGCAATTTTTAAAGAGATCCAGAATTGTTCCGCAGTGAGAGACCGGGATATGCCACCGTGTGTTTACCTTACTTTGAGTCATCTTGACCCCGAAAAGATAAAGAGTCGATTCCCCCATATTTATCAAAAATGTGCCGAACTTGGCATTGATATGACAGACCGTATTCCGGTTGCACCAGCTGCACACTATATGGTTGGCGGGGTAAAGACAGACCTTAACGGTAAAACTTCCATTGATAACCTTTATGTATGCGGTGAGCTTGCATCCACAGGTCTTATGGGTGCAAACCGGCTTGCATCCAACTCACTTGCAGAGTGTCTGGTGTTTGGATACAGAGCTGTTGAGCACTCCTCAAAACAAAAAGAGTCCGGTGAGACAGGAGACCTTTTTAACAGGTGTGCTTCAATTAAGAGATTTTATAAAGATGAGCGGGGTGCAGCACTTTATGACAGCATTAAGGAGCGCATAGCAGCAATAATGATGCAAAGTGCAGGAATTGTCAGGGAGAGGGAGTCGCTGGAGAGTGGTTTGAATGAACTCTCTGCAATTGAGCAACAGATTGACCTTTATTCAGCTGCGCTGGATGGAGGGGATAAAGAGTACTATCTGTACACTTCTCGCTTTCTTATCATCACAGCCCGGTTAATAATGACCGGAGCCTTAACCCGTAAGGAGAGCCGTGGTGGTCATTACCGAAACGACTATCCAAAAGAGAGTACAAATTTGTATCATACTATACAAATCAAAGATAAACCGGTAAAATTGAAACCTATGAGCATCAATCCGCACATTCAAAAGATTATCGAGTTATCTCTCGAAGAGGATATTGCATCAGGAGATATAACCACCAATTCAATTATTAACTATGAGTCCCGTGCTACTGCACAGCTTACATCTAAAGCAGACGGAATTATCTCAGGAATTGAGATAGCCAAATTGGTCTTCGGATATTTAGACAGCGATATCCTGTTTAAACCATTTGTAGAGGAGGGAGAGAAAATTGTTCCGGGCCAAAAACTGATTGAGATAGAGGGCAGCTACAGGACACTGCTTACAGCAGAGCGCACTGCGCTTAACATATTGCAAAGGATGTCGGGGATAGCTACTGCTACTGCAAAATTTGTTAAGCAAACCGAGGGAACACATACCAGGATTCTGGACACCAGAAAAACATCACCCGGGATGAGATTGCTCGACAAAATGGCTGTTAAGGCCGGAGGTGGTGAAAATCACAGAATTGGCCTGTACGATATGGCCCTGATAAAGGATAACCACATAAAGGTTGCCGGGGGCATAACAAATGCAGTTGAACAGGTTAAAGCGGCCACCGGGGGCAGTGTAAAGATTGAGGTTGAGACAACGACTCTCGAAGAGGTGGCCGAGGCAATCAAAAACCATGTTGACATTATCATGCTAGATAATATGGATCTGCGAACAATGAGGGCAGCTGTGTTGTTAATAGGAGACAAAGCAAAAACAGAGGCATCAGGCAACATGACTCTGGACAGAATAGCTGAGGTTGCCTCTTGCGGTGTTGATTATATAAGTGTAGGAGCACTTACGCACTCTGTTACTGCTTTGGATATAAGTATGAACATAGTGAGAGCAGACTAAGATGACAGAAGAGATAAGCAGATTAAAGAGAGAGAAGGGAGCGGTTATACTTGCTCATTATTATGTTGAGCCGGAGGTTCAGGATATTGCCGACTACATAGGAGATTCGCTGGGTCTGTCCCAGATGGCAGCAGAGACAGATGCAAAGGTTATTGTTTT
>CAZPFI010000028.1:0-18214 GCA_964585795.1 uncultured Muribaculaceae bacterium
CTGTATTATACCATCTTGTCCAAGAATATCAAGTCAATTGCCGTAACTGTCTTTATACTTACCTTTGCTTCCGGATTCCTCAAATTCACTTACATAGGCCACGGTAACCAATATATAAGGAGGATGAGGTCTGTCTTTAACGAAGAGGATTCCTCTTTCCAGGCCAGAAGGGAAAACCAGAAAATTCTCAGGGTTCTTATGAAGGAGATACCTTTTGGGATAGGTGTCGGCATGATGAGAGGCAAGGCGGTAGCATACCGGCCACACCCGGTTTTATCGCAGATTGCACATGATTCGTGGTATGTACTCATATGGGTGGAGTTGGGTATTATAGGCCTGGTCCTTTATCTTTTTATTATATTTTATATTTTATTACACGGCTCGTATCTTGTTTTGTTTAAATTAAAGAATAAAGAGCTGAGGGGAATTGTTGCCGGAATTTTGTGTGGTTTGCTGGGTCTTTATGCAGCAGCATACACTCTTGAAATTTTCGGTCAGTTTCCAAATGCCTTTATCATTTTTATATGTATGACCTTCGTTTTCCTGAGTCCTGTTTATGACAAAGAGCTTGAGGAGAAGCAAAATGAGTTAGATGAAGCAACAACCTGACATATCTTTCGTAGTTGTAAACTATAACGGATTGGCCGATACACGAGAATTGCTTCAAAGTATGAGGAGCAATTTATCGAACCTTTTTTATGAAACTATTGTAGTTGACAATGGCTCCATATCCAATGAGAGTATTGTTCTGTCTAATGAATTTCCTGAGTATATACACATAAGAAATGATGCAAACCTTGGTTTTGCCGGAGGAAATAACAGGGGAATAAAACAGGCAAAAGGGAGATATATAATGCTTCTTAATAACGATACCCTCTTGCCCGACAGTTCTGTATCAGAGATTATACAATTTATGGATGCAAATCCAAGAATTGGGGCTGCATCCCCGAAAATCCATTTTTTAAAACCTGCAAATACAATCCAGTACGCAGGATTTACCGAACTGTCAAAGATAACATTACGAAACTCGGGAATAGGATACGGTGAGCCCGAACGCGACATATACGCTACGCCACAACCTACCGCATTTACACACGGGGCAGCAATGGTAGTAAGCAGGAAGGCTCTCGAGAAAGCCGGATTTATGCCCGAAATCTATTTTCTATACTACGAAGAGATAGAGTGGTGCTATAAGATAAGAGAGTGTGGGTTTGAATTGTGGTATATACCATATACCACAATAGTACATAAAGAGAGTCGCAGTACCGGAGAGAACAGCTATATAAAGAATTACTACATGACAAGAAACCGCCTGCTTCTGGCAAAACGGAACCGGAAAGGGATAATCAGATGCTTGTCAATATTATACCAGTTCTTTGTATCATCACCCAAAAAGCTGGTTACAGAGCTTTTACATTTAAGATTCAGTAATGTAAAAGCTATTATAAAAGGATCTTTGGACTATTTGCGCATTAATAAAGAGTTATTATGACAACTTTCATCATATTAGCCGAAAAGATATTATTTTATATAATCCTTATTTCGGTTATTTACCTTTTCATTTTTGCTCTCTTCTCTCTTTCAGGGGGAAAGAAACGGATAAAAAAGATTACAAAGAAGCACAAATTTGTTGTTCTTATCCCCGCGTACAGAGAGGATAGTGTTGTAATGGACTCTGTGAACTCACTTTTAAAGCAGCAGTACCCAAAAGATAAGCTGGAGATTGTTGTCATCTCCGATCAAATGGAAGATGAGACAAATAACAAGCTAATGCAGCTACCGGTTAACCTGATGATAATCAGCCCCGATTCAAGTTCAAAAGCTTATGCCCTCAATTTTGCAATCAATAATCTTAACAGTGACGACTATAATATAGCTGTTATACTTGATGCCGACAATATTGTTGAGAACACTTTTATTTCGGATATAAACGATGCCTATTATTACGGAGCCAGGGCAATTCAGGCCCACCGGGTAGCTAAAAACGGCGAAGGAGATATTGCAGTTCTGGACGCTATAAGTGAAGAGATTAACAACTCAATTTTCAGACTCGGCCATGTAAACATGGGACTATCTTCGGCATTGATTGGTTCGGGAATGGCTTTCGATTATTTCTGGTTTAAAGAGAATGTTAAAAAAATTTCAACTGCGGGTGAAGATAAAGAGTTGGAGATACTACTTTTAAAAAATGGAATATACATAGAATATCTTGACTATGTTTATGTTTACGATGAGAAGACTAAGAGAGAGAAGGTCTTCTATAATCAACGGAGAAGATGGATGGCAGCTCAATTGGCATCATTAAAAACCGGATTGAAAGATCTTCCTGCCGCTATAATCAGGCTAAGGATTGACTATTTAGACAAGCTTTTTCAGTGGATGTTGCTACCCAGAATAATGCTCCTTGGTATTATTGTAATTATGTCATTTATAACATCTTTTTTTGCCTGGAGAGAGTCAATTAAATGGTGGGTTTTGCTTTTGGCCCTTCTATTTGCATTTGCTATGGCAATCCCCGACTACCTGGTAACAAAAGAAAACATAAAAACAGTTAAAAAGACACCGCTTTTATTTATCTTAATGGTATTAAATTTATTCAGATTAAAGGGAGCTAGCAAAAAGTTCATTCACACAGAAAAGGGGTAGATATGAGAATTGCAATTGAAGCACAAAGAGTATTCCGCACCAACAAGCACGGGATGGATTTTGTTGCTCTGGAGTGTGTAAAGGAACTTCAGAAGATTGATAAAGTAAATGAATATTACATAATTGTCGGCCCGGGAGAGGACAGGGAAGTGCTTACCGAGACAGATAATTTTCACATTGTTGAGGTTAATTTTCCCACTTACCCATTATGGGAGCAGGTGGGTCTTCCTATGGCACTAAAGAGAATTAAGCCGCATATTCTGCACTGTACAAGCAATACCGCACCTCTGTTGGGCAATGTTCCTCTTGTTCTTACGCTTCATGACATTATATTTCTCGAAAAAAAACGGGCCGGAAACAGATCGTTATACCAAAGCATTGGTTGGTACTATCGCAGATTAGTTGTGCCGAGTATTTTAAAGAAATGCAAAAAAATAATCACAGTTTCAAACTTCGAAGCAGATACAATAAGAGGTTTTCTTGGACTAACATCAGAACTTGTTGTTGCGGTCTATAACGGATTTGGCAGTCACTTCCAAAGAGTCGAAAACAGCAGGGAGATAACAGCTCTTTACTCACCTTTTGACGAGTACATATTCTTCCTTGGAAATACCGACCCAAAGAAGAATTCCGAAAGAGTAATCGAGGCCTATACAATTTACAGAGAACACTCCTCACTGCCACTTCCTTTACTTATTGCCGATCTGGACCGTAAATTTGTTTTAAGAACTCTAAATATGCTGGGAAAGACTCATATGGCAGAGTTCATCCATTCGCCGGGTTATATCCCCAATAAGCATCTTCCTCATATATACTCCGGAGCAAAACTGTTTCTATACCCATCTTTAAGAGAGAGCTTTGGAATACCAATTCTTGAATCGATGGCTTGCGGAACACCTGTTATAACCTCAAACACTTCGGCAATGCCCGAAATTGCAGGAGATTCTGCATTCATTGTCAATCCGTTCAATGCAAAAGAGATTGCAGATGCAATGATAAAAACAGAAGATAAGGTTCTGCATAAGAATCTGTCTGATAAAGGATACGAAAGGGTTAAAATGTTCTCGTGGGAGAATAGCGCAAGACAATTGTTAGATATTTATAATGGTTTAAATAATGAGCAGAGTTAAAATTTGGTTAAAATCACGGCCAGGCATTAAAAAAACAGTGTTGAATGCAGCAATCCATCCTGTGAGGTCAAGACCAAGATTGTGGTTGCGTTTACTGTTACCATTTTATGCAAAAAGAGGCAGAGGATCACATATCTATTCCAGTGTAAGAAAAGATATTGCTCCCTTCAACAGGTTCTCTCTGGGGAGAAAATCTGTTATTGAATCATATTCTGTTGTTAACAACCTTGTAGGAGATGTTTTAATTGGAGATTCAACCCGCCTTGGGATAGGAAATGTCATTATTGGGCCGGTAACCATCGGCAATAAAGTTATAGTTGCTCAGAATGTTACAATAACAGGGTTGGATCACAGGTATTCACAAATCTCAACGCCAATTATGGAACAGGGGGTTGACACAAAAATGGTAGTTATTGCAGATGATGTATGGATAGGTGCAAACGCAGTAATAACAAAAGGGGTAAGCATTGGCAAACACTCAATTGTTGCTGCCTGCAGCCTGGTGAACAGAGATGTCCCCGATGGTGTAATAGTAGCAGGGAATCCGGCCAGAGTTGTCAAAAGGTATAAGGCGGATACCGGAACATGGCAGAGGGAATAAGCATTAAAAATTGAGACACAGAACATCATACAAGAATATCTTTAAAGCAACATCCCTGTTTGGGGGTGTTCAGGTTATCCAGGTACTGCTTAACCTGGTAAGGGGGAAGCTTATTGCAATATTGCTGGGAGCTACGGGTATGGGACTGAACAGTCTCTTCTCCTCTTCTGTGTCTATGATTAATAACATAACCGGGCTTGGGCTTAATTTCAGTGCTGTAAGAGATATCTCAATTGCCAAAGAGAGTGGGGATAATGACAAGCTCTCGGTTATTGTGAAAATTTTCAGAAGGTGGCTTATATTCACTGCATTGACAGGGTTTCTTGCAGTAATTTTCCTTTCACCGCTGCTAAGCAGATACACTTTCGGAGAGAGCAAATATACACTCTCTTTTATAATGCTCTCCTTTATGGTCCTTTTTGGAACTTTATCTGCCGGAAATGCCTCTTTACTCAGAGGGATAAGAGACCTTAAAGGATTTGCCGTACACACTCTTGCCAGCTCTTTTATAGGGCTTCTGGTTTCATTACCCTTGTATTACTTCTTTGGATTAAAGGCAATTGTTCCTGCGTTGATTCTGTCATCTTTTGTAACCTTTATTTTCAGTGCCTATTATGTATCGGGCATCAAACTTAATCCGGTGAAAATGTCAATCAGGGAGAGTTATACCGGTGGTCTTGACATGGTTAAACTTGGGGTGGCAATGATGGCAACCACTTCAATCAATTCACTGGTTCATTATCTTATAAATATTTTTATCAGCAACTATGGCTCCGTATCAGATCTTGGAATGTATCATGCTGCAATGAACATTACAAATCAGTCGATTGGGATGATATTTGCGGCTCTCATAATTGATTACCAGCCACGCCTTGCTGCTGTAAGCGGAAATAACACCAAAGTAAGAAAGATGGTTAACCATCAGGCAGAGATTACTCTTCTTATCTCTGCTCCTGTTTTATTGGCTCTTATTATTGCGTCACCACTTATAATTAGAGTTTTGCTATCCAAAGAGTTTATCTTTATTGCCGATCTGATACGACTGCTGGCATTTGCAATGTTATTTAAAACAGTTTCATTCTCTATAGGGGCTGTTTCATTTGCCAAGGGAGATAAAAAAGTCTTCTTTCTGCTGGAGGGTCTCTATACAAATATAAGTTTTCTGCTTTTCTCAACAGTGGGATATGCTTTGATGGGACTCAAAGGTGTCGGTTACGGTTTTATTTGTATGCATATTATATATCTTGCAGTTGTATTGGTTGTTAATAAACGGTTATACAATTATGCGATGAGCAGGGATTTGATAAAAATTGTGACTGTCCAACTGGGCTTTGTAACCGTTGCAATGCTTTTACTTCTTGTTCTGCATAACAGTATCTCATATTATATTTCGGGTGCTGCGCTTCTCTTTTCGTCCTGGTACTCTTACATACATCTGGATAAAAGAATTGAGATCAAGAGATTTGTTATGAGAATTTTAAATAAAGGGAATAGCACACTAAAAGAGGAAAAAGATGAAATGGAATAAAAAGTATTTGAGTTATTTCGAAAAACCATTTGCTGAGGTTCCTCAGCAAATTATCAGCGAGGTAAGGGATAAATTATCGTCAATTCAATCTGAAACCCCACTTGCATCGGTAGTTGTTATAGCATATAACGATGAAACCCGTCTTTTCAGTTGTTTATGGTCGTTAAGCGAAACCATATGCAAGTATCCCATTGAGATTATTGGTGTTGATAACAACTCTGCTGACAGAACGGCAGAGGTTTTTAAAGCAGTAGGAATTCCTTACTATACTGAGACAAAAAAGAGTTGCGGACATGCACGAAACAGAGGACTTCAGGAGGTTAAGGGGAAGTACTATATATGCATAGACTCCGACACTATGTATCCTCCCTTCTATGTTGAAAGGTTAGTTAATGAGTTGGAAAAAGAGGGAGTTGTAGCGGTTTCTGCCAATTGGAGCTATGTTGCAAGCAGGCAGTATCCCCGGTTCTGGATGAGAATTTATGAGTTTTTAAGGGATGTAAACAGATACTTCCAGTCATTCAAACGGCCTGAGCTTAGTGTAAGAGGTCTTGTTTTTGCCTATGTTACAGATCTTGGAAGAGAGGTAGGTTACAGAGTTGATATTATTAGAGGAGAAGATGGATCGATGGCATACGGGCTAACAAAATACGGAAAGATTAAATTCCTCTACGGGAGAGAGACCAGGGCTGTAACTTGTACTGCAACTGTAAGTGCAGACGGCTCTCTTTGGAATGCTTTTAAAGTGAGAGTTCTGGGTGCATTTAAGGGATTGGGAAGTTATTTTACAAGAAAAAGGGGAGCTTATAAAGATCATCCATCAAATATTGCCAAACAGTGATGAAGGGATTATTTATCCATTTTTTCGACCTTGCTGAGCATAACGGAATAAGTAAAAAAATCTTATCCCAGGTTAGAGCATTAAAAAAGTGCGGAGTGGATACAGATTTGTGTTACGCGGTAATTGATGAGCAGGGAAACCACAAGAGAGTGTGTGGTGATAATGTTATTGATAATTTTGGAAACGGACCTTTTTCGCAATTCAAAAAGTGGTTCAGCTATGGGAATCTTACCGGGTTCATAATTTCTCAGGGGTATAACATGGTTTATATAAGGAGTTTTTACAACACAAACCCCCCTATGATAAAAATGCTGAGAAGACTAAAAAAAGAGGGCATTAAGGTTGTAATGGAGATTCCTACTTACCCTTATGACAGGGAGACAAAAGGGGCAAACATCAAATACCGAGGCATTTTTTTTATCAACAAATTGTGCAGGAAGTTTCTGAAGAATTTGATTTTAAGAGTAGTAACATTTACAGATTTACCCGAAATACATGGAGTAAAGACAATAAACATCTCAAATGCAATTGATTTTAGTTCTATAGAGGTTAAAAGAGATAACATTATATCTGCAGGTGTCTTTAACCTTACAGGGGTGGCTGAGGTACACTATTGGCATGGATATGACAGAGTTATAAAAGGTATTGCTGAGTACTACCGCCATAAAGGTGAGATGCCGGATGTACACTTTAACATCGTTGGAGACGGATTCCCCGGGGATATGGCCCAGCTTTATAAGTTGGTTGAGGAGGAGGGATTAAATGAGAGGGTCTTCTTTCATGGTAATTGTTACGGGTTGAAACTGGACTCTCTCTTTGAAAACACAAACTTTGGAGTGGCCAGTCTTGCAAGGCACCGAACCGGCATCTTAAAGATAAAGACACTAAAAAACAGAGAGTATGCTGCAAGAGGCATTCCTTTTATCTATTCTGAGACAGACGATGATTTTGATAATATGCCCTACATTTTAAAAGCACCGGCTGATGATACCCCTATAGATATCAGGAGCATTATTTCGTTTTACAACTCATTAAAAATAACACCATCAGAGATAAGAGAGAGTATTGTCAAAACTCTCACCTGGGAGGTTCAGATGCAAAAAGTGGTTGATATAATATCTTTATTGAGATGAAAAGTACAGAGCTGATATTTTGGGTTTTGCTGGGAGTTGTCTTCTATACCCATATAGGATACGGAGTTATTCTTTATATAGCTGTTAAAATAAAGGAACTCTTCATCAAGGTAACACAACTCCCAGAATACAGTGATTTTCCAGAAGTGACACTTTTAATAGCTGCATATAACGAGGAGGAGATTGTAGCTGAGAAGATGGATAATACCAATGCTCTTATTTATCCATCAGAGAAGCTTAAAGTGGTATGGGTTACCGATGGGTCGGATGACAAAACGAACGAATTGCTTAACGAGTATTCAGGTGTAAGAGTGCTGTTTCAACCGGAGAGAAAAGGGAAAACTGCTGCAATAAACCGCGCTGTTCCTCTTATTGAAACTCCGCTGATAATCTTTACGGATGCAAATACAATGCTTAACAGAGCGGCGGTTACAGAGATTGTAAAAGCATTCAGAGATGTGAGAGTGGGGTGTGTTGCCGGGGAAAAAAGAGTCTCTGTCTCCCGGGTTAGCGGGGCCTCTGCCGGTGGAGAAGGGATTTACTGGAGGTATGAATCAAAGCTTAAAGAATTGGATTCAAGACTTTACAGTGCCGTTGGGGCTGCCGGGGAGCTTTTTGCCATAAGAAGAGAGTTGTTTGAACAGATGAGCCCCGATACACTGCTGGACGATTTTGTAATGTCCGTAAAAATTGCAATGAAGGGCTTTAAGATACAATATTGTAAGGAGGCCTATGCACTTGAAGAGGGGTCGCTTAATATGAGAGAAGAACAGAAGAGAAAGGTGAGAATCTCTGCAGGGGGGATACAATCGATTATAAAACTGTTACCTCTTTTGAATGTTTTCAGGTATGGTATTTTATCTTTTCAGTACATTTCTCACAGAGTTCTCCGGTGGAGTGTTACCCCACTGTTTTTGTTTGCTCTTCTGCCTTTGAACGCAGTTTTAGCAATTAATACAGGTGAAAGACTATATGTACTGCTTATGGCAGCACAGCTAATGTTTTACCTGATTGCTTTATGGGGAGCTATTAACAGAGAGCGAAATATTAAGTATAAATTTTTATTTATACCATATTACTTTCTTTTTATGCACCTGAGTGTTATAAAAGGGTTCTTTTATCTGATAAAAAGAGGCAGAGGAGATGGTTCCTGGGAGAAGGCAAAACGGTTGCCGGTTTAATTAACTAAAGGGCAAAGCTCTTCGAACAATCGCTGCCACTCGTTTGCAATAACCTCTATAGTGAACCTCTCTGCCCTTATTCTGGCCATTTTACCCATCTCTTTGCGAATGTCTTCATTCTCAATAAGGTAACAAATTTTGTCAGCAAGATCATTGATGTTCTCCGGCTCTGCCAAAAGACCATCTTTATTGTGTGTTATTATATCTTTAGGGCCGCATGGGCAGGCGAAAGCAACAGGGGGTATTCCACAGGACATGGCTTCGGTTATTACCATCCCGAACCCCTCAAATCTCGAACTGAATGCAAATATTGAGCATTCGGAAAATTTTTCATTGAGATTTGTTACAGAATCGTATAAAAAACAGGAGTTTTCAAGATTGTACATAGCCAGTGTTTTACGGAAATCCTCTTTCGACCCGCTGCCATAAATAGAGAGAGTCCACTGAGGATGCTTGGCATTTACAATTTTCCACACCTCAATTAAGAGGTCAAAACCCTTCTGATGTGCAAAACGGCCGGCAGCAATAATTTTTTTTGCGCTGCAATCCGAGACCTTTTGCGGCAATGCCTCCAATGGGTTATAAATAACTGTGGTGTTATTGAGCTCTGTCCACTTTAGCCGGTCCTCTTCACTAAGCACAACAAATTTATCCAGACGACGGAGATTAGAGATTAATTGTTTCATCCATATTTTTGCCAGAATGGCTTTAATCCCGCTGCCACCTCCCCGGGTATTGAAATCTCTGTAGTTGGTTTTATTGAAGTGCATCTCTCCAATTTTAACGCTTCCATCCTTTATTTTAGCAATAAAGTTAATCTCTCTTCTTAGCATAGAGACTGTTATATTGGGACGGATTTTTTTAAGAATTTTAGTCAATTTATAACGGAACAGGAGCTGCCTGTACATGTAGGCAAATACTTTAAGATATATCGGATATCCCCATATCTCATCGTAATTGAGGTTGAGGTTTATTATCTCTATTTTGTCTGATAGTGGAAATGCCGGTTCTCTATCCCTGCCGTCTGTAATTATTATTGTAACAATGTACCCGTAAACATCGGCAAAATAGTTTGCTTTAATGGTGAGTGTGCGCTCCATACCGCTGGGTGTGTATAGAGCAGGTATGCAATATGCTATTTTTAAAGACATTTACAGGTAATAATATGCCAAATATAAGAAAACAAACCGGAATATTAGTGATTGCTGTTTATTTGAAAATTTGAGTAATTTTACACAGCAAATTAATAATCCTTCATTAAAATAAACCCATGAAAAGAAGGAAACCCTACGACAAACATAATCTTCCAATTAAGAGAGGCGATAAAGTACTGGAAATTGGCCCGGGGAGCGATCCTGTAAGAAGATCAAATGTTCTCCTCGAAAAATTTATAGGTGACAATAAACACAGGAGGGGTGATTTTAGAATTTACCCACATCAGACTGTGGTTGAAGGAGACGCACAGGAGATGCCTTTTAAGGATAAGGAGTTCGATTTTGTAATATGTTGCCATGTTCTTGAGCACGCCGAAGATCCTGCTGCCTTTTTAAAAGAGGTGATGAGGGTTGGCAAAAGGGGGTACATTGAGACACCAAGTCTTATAGGAGAGTTTCTTGCGCCCAAGGATTCGCATAAATGGCTTTTGCAGGAGATAGACAACAGACTTGTTATGTATGAGAAGAGCAGATGTAACTACAGTTTTGATGCAAACTTCGGAGATCTGTTCCTTAATTATCTTCCATATAAGTCACTGCCATACAGGTTGTTAAAAATGTGTGAAAACAATTTTATGGAGGTTAAATTTTTGTGGGAAGATACAATAGACTTTGATGTTAACCCAGAAGATGAGACAAAAGATTTTTTCTCGGCAAAATGGAGCCCTGAAATTGTAAAGAGGTTGTTTCCCCATGTTTCAGTCGGCCGTGAGTTTTTGGGTTTCACCGGAGCATTGTTCTATTTTATGGCAGAGAAATTCAAATCTTTAACCACAAAGGGGAGGAGGAGACCACTCTCTTACGACTCGTATTTAAGACACACTAACGATGGAAAGAAGAGGTGAGATATTCTTTTCTGCCTACCCCCCCTCTATAAAAGAGAATCCGGCGATTGAACTATTTCATGATTCGCTCAGAGATATCGGATACACACACAGGCAGGTCGATTTTACAATAACTGCTATATGCTGTAAGAGGGTATCATCTACTCTTTTAATTATTCATTGGCCATCTTTCTTTTGGTTTTCAAAGTGGTACCTGATAAGTCTGGTTAAATTCCTCAAGTTTATGCTAATATGCACATTGTCTAAGTGCATGGGATATAAGCTTGTATGGTGTGCACACAACACCTTGCCTCATAACTACTATTTCTACAATCTGGAACTTTTTGCCAGAAAGTACATCCTCAGAAACTTTCATCTCATAATAAACCTGGCAAAGAATGCAAGTGATGAGAGATTGGCATTAACCGGAGTGAGGCCTGTAAGAGAGGTACTGGCTATTCACGGTAATTACGGGCAGATATATACACCTTCAGGGGAGTATTCCAGAGATAATCTGGGTATTCCTGCTGATGCCAAGGTAATTTTTCTTCATTCCAACATGAAAGATTACAAAGGTGATGAAGAGTTTATTGAGTCATTCATCAATTTCAGCTCATCAAATCTTTACCTGTTGGTAATGGGAAAGATGGGTAATCAGAAAAGTGAAGGGAATAAAATTATATTCGTTCCCGGATACAAAACAGACGGACAAATGGCCGATCTGATAAGTATATCGGATTATTTTGCACTGCCTTACAAAAAAATCACCACTTCCGGAGCATATATGCTGGCTGTAACTTTTAAAAAACCGATGATTGCCTCAGACCTTCCGTTCTTCAGAGTGCACTCGCTGCCAAATACAACTCTTTTCTATAACCTTAAAGACGATTCGCTTAATAAAGTGTTCGAAAAACTTAGTTTGGGATGGGAAGCTGATGCAGAAAACATGGATAGGATGAAACAGAGTTACACCTGGGCTAACGGAGCAGAAGCTATTGAAATTGCCGTGAATGAGATGATAGAAAAAAAAGGCAGGTAAGAAACAATTACCGGCCTTTTTTGGATCTTTATTAACTCTGTTAATAGATTAATGCATTGTTCCTGTACCCTGCCGTATTACTGTACCAGTCAGGGTATTGAGAGCCGCCCGAAGTAGCCCAGGCAGCAAAATGAGTGTATGCATCAATTATAGAGTTTGTCTCAGAGGGATAGTCAAAAACCACAGGAAACATCAATCCCCACATCATTCCATCCGAAGCCTTAAAATTATCTGTCGGATGAAGTGTGGCACCTGATTTTAATGCAATATCAAACTTGGATGTTGGTGAAAATCCTGGCAGGTGAATCTCTCTTCCCCTCTCATTAACTGCAATAAAGAAGTTAAACGAGCTCATTGAGAGTTGTGAAGATGAAACAGGGGAGGTAAACTTCACCATAATCTTTCTATTACTGGTTGGAGTATAACTGCCGGGAACAGTGTTAAGGAATCCGGTGAAGGACTCTATGTTGTGAGCGTTATTGAACAGAGGTACTACTGCCGTGCTCACTCCCGACTCAACGCCGTTAGCTGCAGTTACAAACACTGAGCCCGATCCCAGAGTCTGTCCCGTAACCGACTCAACCAAAGATGCTGCGATATTATCAAGCTGAACTGCTGCGGAGATACCTTTGATGGCACCATAAGCAACTATGCTGTAATCTATGTGCAGATCGGTAATCTGATTAGAGACATTTTTAACAAATGTTACTCTGAATTGCACAACAAGGTCGTTAAGGTCGTAATCTCCCTTTTGTGGCCACTGATCTTCAAACGCATATGTAGCCCATCCGCTCTCCGAAGGGAACCAGTCTGCAAATGTAACCGGAGGATCTTCTCCACCCGGATCAATGGGGTCTATCTGTCCCAGAGAGGCGTTACATGCAGTACCCTGGATGTTATTCTCCTGAACCTTATTCAAAAGAGCTCCATTAGTGAAGAAGTTTTGATATAGAAGGCGTCCGTTTGTTCCGGAGCCCTCCGTAAGCTTCTCATGGACAAACTCTATTTTTCCGTTGAACTGAGTGTTGGCAGAGATAAAGCTGATAACATCTCCTGTACATTTAAACAGAGAATAAGAGTTGGACGAAGAGAGCACATTTAATGCCCACAGAGCCGTTATGTTGGATGTTTGGAACATGCTGCCACCAAACATATTAATTGTACTGTTATTTGCTTTGAAGTTGATGCTGTTCCAAAGTGACCCCGACTCGAGGTTGGCTGTCATTGCCTGAAAATCGGTTTCCAAAGCAGCAATACGGCAATAGTTGTTTACCGTTCCGCCGCCGCTGTTGCTGAATTTAACATTAGCAACAACCTCTCCGTAGTTATTAAGGACGGTACCGTTAGTCTGATACCACTCATCAACCTCAATCTTTCCCGAAGCCGTATTAAGAATGGTAGAGTTAACGGTAAGGTCCATGCTTTTCATCTCAACTGTGCCGGAGTTAAAGAACTGGCAGTTGTTGGATATATAAAGCTCTGCTGTGCCTGATTGGTTAATTGTCCCTTCATTATAAAACTTACTGCTGACACTCATGTTGAGTTTTCTTCCGGCACCTACAAAGGTAATGACACCTTTGTTTACGCTGTTGGACTCATTGGTAAGGGAGATATCGGATGTCGATGTAAGTGTTCCCCCGGGTTGTACATAAACAATAGGTACTGTAATGCCTGCAATATAGCTGACACCAACACCACCGGCAGTCACTTTACCACCATCCAGTACAACAATTGAAGAGCGGTTAAGGCCAATTATTCCTGTCATATTCAATGTCCCCTTCACATATAGTATTGAGTGGTTGCTCCAGTTGCTGAAATTGATTTCAGCTGTACGGGTGAACCCCTCGGGTATATAATACGACTTGTGAGTATTACCGAAAGCAGAACTTTGGCCAGCGGTGAAGCCCAGCAGCTGAAGAGCATTATTATTATTAACTATCACATCGTAGTTGGCAGGAAGAGGAATGGATGGCGAGGTGAAAGCTGTATTCTGGCCAAAAGCAGAAGAGCTCTTTGTGGTGTTTAACGCCTGTGGAGCAGAGCTAAGGGAGATGTTCAATTTTGCAGACGAAACATTCACGGTTGTTACTTTTACAACTCCGTTTGGTTTGGTCTCGTGTACATACAGCGCCTGGGTTGGTGTTGCAATTGTTAGCTTAGAGGCGTAAGGGTTGTTTGGAGTTGCCCCTCCTGTTGAGATCAACGAACTGCTGTTTATAAGCGGTGAATTGTAAATGCGTATAATGTGTACCCTGTCTCTGCTGTTCTCATCAATCGCCTGAACAGTTACAGTTATATCCAGCTCCTTTACGGTTTTCCAGTCGAAATTGGAAGGAATTTCCAATTTTGACGGATCGGGAGTGTCAGGCACATCCCTTTTTGGCATTTTTACGCAAGATGCTATAATAAGCATTATGCCAATAACAGCTATAATATTCTTTTTCATTGTTTTAGACTTTTAAAATATCCCCTGTGATAAATCGGGCAACAATATAATAATTTATATCAAATAAACAAGCGAAAAAACTAAAAAGTTTAAACAAACTTAACAATTTAAAAATCAGCTGCTGTATATAAACTGTCAGTAATTGCGGGTGAGTACCAGCTTCCGGCTCCGCCACCTTCTGCCCAGGACTTGAAGTTTGGATATGCCCGGTATATCTTTACAAACTCAAGCGGGTGTCTAACAGATTGGTCGGCAAGGATTGCCCATACCCAGTTGTCAATTGTAGAGAAGTCAGTCTTGGGGCGGGTGCTCAAAAAGTATGGAAAGTAAAACTTTGATGTTGGTCTGCCACCCTTGAAGTGTATCTCCCGGCCTCTCTCTCCGAATATCGCAAAGATATTCAGGTTTACCCTGCCTGCCTGGGGAACATCCAGCAGAGTGAGATTTGAAATATGGAATATCCTGTTGGACAGTACATCGACATACACCCAGAAATTTTCTGTAGGTGTCACCCTGTCTATATTACGAACATTAAGGAAGAGATCGGTGTCGTTGTCGAAATGAGAGCGGAAGCTTCCGGTTATCGGGATAACATCAATATCGGTTCCCTGCTCCACAGAGTATCTGACCCCCTGTATATTAACAGGGAAAAATCCTGGTATTGAAGAGGGAGATGAATAATAGATATCTCCGGTGTACCTTAAAGATCCGGTTGTGTACATGGATGCTGCAATTGCAATCTGTTCGTATGAGCTTCCTATGGCACGCGGTTGTATGTTTATCTGATAAGCTCTTAATCTTGACTGGTTGTCGAGGTAAAACTCGATATTAAGACCAAAAACGGCATCATTCATATCCATATCCCCTTTGGAGGGGAAAAGATCTTCGAACATAACTGTTGCATATTTGTCCTTAGCCGGGAAGTAAACAATCTGTCTGTAGGTGTCGCCCGGTGCCTTTGTAACGGCACTTTGAGAAGCTGAATTATCTGGCACAGTGTGAAGGGTAGTGTTTTTACCTACAATAAAATTGTACTCTCCGGGAGGGAGCGATACACCAATGGTATCTCCGTTTGCGTTAAGCACATGAGAGTCTGTCGTAAGTACTAGCGGAACCGATTCAATTGTTTTCCAATCGAAATCTGCAGGGATATTAATCTCGGGAACAAAATCGTTTTCAAGCGGCATGCTGATACACGAGGTAAAAGAGACCAGCATGGCAGACAGAAATATATGAGAAGACTTTTTCATATCAGGGCGTTAATGTAGTAAAAAAATGCAAAAATTCAAAATCTCTCAGTTGTAAGCAAGCCAGTTTTCAATTATTTTCTCACCCTTTGTACTTATTACAGATTCGGGGTGAAACTGCACTCCAAAAACCGGCAGCCATTTATGATAAATTGACATGATTATGTTTTGTTCATTCCGGGAGCCAATAACCAGCTGTTTAGGGAATAAATGCGGACTAACTGCCCATGAGTGATACAGACCAACCTTGTCGGTATCATTAAAATCTTTAAGCAGTGGGTCTTCGGGTGAAGTTAAAGTTATTGCGGATGTGTGTCCGTGAAGCGGATGTGAGAGGTTTATCAAACCGGCTCCAAAATATTGGGCAATTGCCTGGTGCCCGAGACATATCCCTAAAATGGAGTGGCTTTTATGACAAGTGTCAATCAGTTTAATCAAATCTCCCGCTTCATCTGGTAATCCCGGCCCCGGAGAGAGCAAAATATGGCTGTACCGTCCAATTGTTTCAAACGGGATACTGTTATTCTTTACAATTACAGGTTTGATTCCGGCAGCATTAATGACCAAATGCTGTACATTATAGACAAAAGAGTCGTAGTTGTCAACAATAAGAATCTCTCTCATTTACTGCTCATTTTTATTTGTAAAAGTAATCATTTGTCAAAAACAGAAATAAAGTGGAAGGAAAAATGTACTTTAGCAAAAAAGAGGAGGTTTTGTTTTGCAAAAGGGGAAAAGCATAATAACAGATGCAGAGAGGGTAAAAGAGAAGATGAACAGTGCTGCACTGCACAGCTCTCCTTTCTTGTTTGCTGTAGATTTTGAGATTAATAACGGCATTTTTATAAGTGATCCTCTCAATTCAGATGAGCTTCTTTTTAGGGTTGGTAACTATTCAAACATTAAACATAGTGAAGTAGTTGACGACAGAGCTTATTTTCATGTTGAGGAGCTGCTTAAAATTAAAGAGGTGCTTACAGAGGAAGAGTATAAAAGAAAATTCTTGAAAGTTTTTGCAGGACTTAAAAGGGGAGACTCGTATCTGACCAACCTTACCTGTAAAACAAAAGTTGAGTTAAATATAGCATTTGAAGCAATTATACAGCATAGTCAAACCCCTTATGCATTGTGTGTGCCGGATTATTTTGTCTGCTTTACACCCGAAAGATTTGTGAGGATTGAGAATGGAGTAATCTCCTGCTCTCCTATGAAGGGAACGATAGATGCCTCTTTGAAAAATGCCCTGGCAACTATAATGGACGATTACAAGGAGAGTTGCGAACACAATACAATAACCGATCTTATAAGGAACGATATTGGCATAGTTTCAAACAGGGTTTGGGTGGAAAGGTTTAGATATGCAGAGACAATATCCACAGACAGAGGTGATATTATTCAGATAAGCTCCGACATAAGGGGTCAACTCACAGATGGATACAAAAACAGAATGGGAGATATTATATTCACTCTGCTCCCTGCCGGATCTGTATCAGGAGCCCCCAAAAAATCCACACTAAAGATTATTGCAGAGGCAGAAGGGGAGAAGAGAGGGTTTTATACCGGTGTGTTTGGTTATTATGACGGAGAAGTTCTGGACTCAGCAGTGCTGATAAGATTTATTGAAAAAAGAGACGGAGACTATTATTACAGAAGCGGAGGAGGAGTAACCGTGAACAGTAAACAGGAGGAGGAGTATAGGGAGATGATACAGAAAATATATCTACCGTTTAAAAAAATTTAAGGAGGGACTATGATAAGTTTTATTGAGACAATAAAGGTGGTTAACCGGATTGCTGCAAATGCCCAACTGCATCTGAACAGGGCAGCTTTCACTATTCTGCATCATTTTGGAGAGTTAACGGAGCCACCGTTTATAAATCTTATAAAAGATATTCCAGACCCTGAAAATTCAATGCAGAGGGATATGGTATATAAACTAAGAGTTGTATATACTAACAATAATTTCTCTTATTCTCTGGAACCATATAAGCCAAGAGAGATTAAAACCCTCAAAATAGTTGAAGGCGGAGATATTGATTACAGGTTTAAATACGAAGATAGGAGAGATCTTAATGTATTAGTTGCCAAAAAGGGTGAATGTGATGACATATTGATTGTCAAAAACGGATGTGTAACCGACACATCTTACGGAAACATTCTGTTCAGCCATACGGATAACCCTGTATGGGGCCGGGATGAATTTTTTACTACTTCAAGCCCTCTGTTAAGAGGAACAAAACGGGAATCTTACCTTATAAGCGGAAACATAACTGAAAGAGAACTTCGTGTAGAGGATATCTGCCGGTACAAATCTTTTTTTATGATTAACGCAATGCTTGACCCGTTGAGGGTTGAGGTAATACGATGATTGTTAGAACTTAAAG
>CAZPFI010000029.1:0-17853 GCA_964585795.1 uncultured Muribaculaceae bacterium
ACCGGTAAGTTTTCTAAGGTAGAAAATTCTTGCCCTGCGAACTTTACCTCTTTTATTTACCTCTATTGAATCTATAAAAGGTGAAGCAGTTGGAAATATTCTCTCCACGCCTACTCCATTAGAAATTTTGCGAACTGTAAAAGTTTCGGTAGATCCTGTACCTTTTCTCTGAATTACAACACCGCGGTACTTTTGCAAACGCTCTTTGTTCTCCTCCTTAATTTTATAGGTAACTGTAATGGTATCACCGGCTTTAAAATCCGGTAAATTTTTTGCCTCTATGGCAAATGCCTCTTGTGCTACTTTAATTAAATCCATTATTTTAAACATATTATGGCAACATTACGGACACCTGAGTTCTCATAAGAGGTTGCTTTTTTGGGATTGCAAAAATAGATATTTATTTTTAGATACCAAAATTATTCTTACTTAACACCAGCTTTATAGAGAGCTCCTCCAATGTTGTCGTAAAGGGCACCGGTTACCGAACTAAGACAGTTTGGGATATTATGTACGTAAAGTGCACCTAGAAATGCAAAAATTAGTGCCTCTTTAAAATTTACAGTCATTGCATCCGGAACATAATAGCTGCACTGTGGTGCATTGGCTGACATTCTTTCTACAAGAAATTTATTAAAAGCTCCTCCTCCCGTGAGAAGAACCCTGCCTCCTTTGATATGACCACCAATCTGTATGGCAACATGTTCGCAAAAAGTAGAGAGTTTATCCTCTATTTTAAGTCCGTAGGAGTCTATTAATGGGATAACAACCTCTTCTACCCACTCTCTTCCAAGAGATTTAGGGCCGCTTTTTGTATAAAAATCAAGGCCATTGAGCTCTTCAAGTAATTTGCTGTTTATGGCACCCTTTCGTGCAATCTCTCCATCCTTATCATACTCAAGACCTGTCTGGCGGGTGTAGTGGTTTAAAACATAGTTTACTGGTGATATATCGTATGCTATCCGCTTATCGCCGCTGTTATAAGATATATTGGAAAACCCACCCATATTTAAACAATAGTCAAAATCTGCAAACAGATTGCGATCTCCCACCGGTACCAGCGGAGCTCCCTGACCGTGCAGAGCAACATCTGTTGTTCTAAAATCGCAGATGGTATCAATGCCGCTCTCTGCGGCTATACCTGCACCCGATCCTATCTGTGCAGTAAACCTCTTTGAGGGTTGATGAAAAATTGTATGACCATGTGATGCAATATAATCTGGCTCCAGATTATATTTATCAATGAAGTTTTTAACTCTTTTGCCAAGATAAATCCCATAGTCGGAGTTAAACAGCGCATACTCCAAAGCTGTCATATTCTGTGCATTTGCCAGTTTCTCCTTTATCTCTGACGGGTAGGACTCATCCTCTGCTTTCAGAATTTTGTAGCTCCACCTCTTATCTTCATACTCAAACTCTGTATAACACATATCCAGGCCGTCCAGCGATGTCCCTGACATTAATCCTATAATTCTTACCATATAAATGTACTTTTAAAGTTATTGGTGTTTCCTCTGTTATCTGTAACTACAACCTCTATGGAGTGCTTTCTGCCTTTTGTCATTCTGTCTGAACTAAGTGTTGTTTCTAACCTTCTGTTTTTGGGATCATAGGCGGTAACTATCCATTTATCGTCAATATAAACTCTGTACGAAGCGATACCCGACAAATTATCGCTTATTGTAAACCTTAAATATGATCTTCCCGACAAATTCTCTCCATTTTTAAACTGAGGAGTTATTACCGGTGGAACTGTATCCAGAGCCACTCCAAATACTCCGAAAGATGCTGTTGAAGCTTCTATCCATCCGTTTTTATAAACCCCTCCTATTGAACTCTCTCTTCCATTACCATTTATCATTACAATTACCCCTTTATCTGTAAGATGAGGAGGAAGATCTGTTCTTAGAGCAATTCTCCCATGATTATGAACAGGTGTATTATTGTCGTGAACCCTCCATAGAGTCCTTCCATTAATTTGCAGTTGTTCTGCCCGGAAAAGAATCGTACTGTATAGCGCACCCGGAGGTAGCATAAATCGCAAACCATCTCCCTCGAATCTGTTAGGTAAAAACCATGGCATTACAACTCCATGAGTGATATTCAGGGAGTCGGAGAACAGCGATGGAGGTGACTCTGCGCCGCGTCTGACACGATAGTCTCTCCTGGTTACATTGTTATGTTCGTCAAAAAGCTCAATGGTAACAGTGTTAATATTATCGTCCTCCAATACAAATAAGCCGTAATTCTCTGCTATAATATTCTGTTTAAGACCGCCTCCCGGTTCGGAAAAACTCTTAATCATCGATAGATTTCTTTGCTGTTTCTCACTGAATTCCACCACACTGTTTATATACCTCCCCTGATCGAAAGGAACATTAAAGGGTGTAAATGAGTATATAAGACGGTTATTAAGATAGTAATTATATCGTGCAACAGCTAATCTTGCACTTGTGTTATTTTGTCTGTCAACAGCAGCCACAGCAATGTAAAAGGTATCACTTACACTTACTATGCCTTGAAAAGCTTCTGTATAAGATGCTAATAATCTTGTCTGAGGGAGTGTCAAAGGATCGGTAATTGCATAGAAGTTAACTCTCTGTATTACAGGTGGCATATTGTCCAACACCTCAATTGAAAGTTCGGAAAGCGGGTTAAGTGGCAGCTCTGTAGAGGTCTCTCTCACCTCATAATGGAGATGAGGCCCGGCTGATGAACCTGAATTACCTGCTCTGCCGATAAAGTCTCCCCTTTTTACAGGGAATAGTGTGGAGTCGGGAAACAGGTTTAGGGCAAAACTCTCTCTCAAATACTGCTGCTCTGTAACCCATCTTTGAATTTTGGGTGCAAAATCGTGCATGTGACCGTAAAGCGTGGTCTTTCCGTCTCTGTGCTGTATGTATATTGCATTTCCGTATCCTGTGGGTGAGACTGTTATCCTGGAAATAAAACCACTGTTTGCAGCATAAAGGCGGGCACCTGAAACTCCTCCTATTCTAAAGTCTACACCTGAGTGAAAATGTGTAGCTCTAAGTTCTCCAAAGCTACCTGATAACGAGACAGGCAGATCCAACGGAAGGCGGTATGTCACTTTATGACCTTCACCCTCTGCAGATGCAGAAACTGAAAAAAAAATAAAAAATAAGGTAAGCAGCCTCTCTGAAAGTTTCAAATCTCTTTTTTTTATGGTTTGACAATAATTAACTAAGAGAACATCTTTCTCATCCGATCAAAGAAGTTTCTGTCCTCTTTTTCGGGATTTGGCTTGAATCCCGGAGAGTTCTTCAATTTTTCAACTATATCACGCTCCTGTTTGTCAAGTCGTTTAGGAGTCCATATCTGAATGTAAACCAGCAGGTCACCATAGCCATATCCATTAACATCAGGGAGACCTTTACCTCTTAACCGTAAGACCTTCCCAGACTGTGTGCCTGGTTCAATCTTTATTCTCAGCTTACCCTCAACGGCCGGAATCTCTGCATCTGTACCCAGAACAGCATCAGGGATTGAGATAAACAGAGAGTAGATAAGATCGTTACCGTCTCTTTGCAGCTCTCCATGCTCCTCTTCTTCAATAACCACAAGCAGATCACCATTTACTCCACCTCTTTTAGCGGCATTACCCTTGTCCTGTACCGTAAGTTGCATACCTGAGGCAACACCTGCAGGAATTTTGAATGAAATCTCTTCCATCTCTTTGACCAAACCGCTTCCCGTACAGACATTACAAGGTGTGGTAATCGTCCTTCCCTCTCCATTGCAGGCAGGGCAAACCGATGCAGTCTGCATGTTTCCAAGTATGGTACGGGTAACACGGGTCACCTGACCACTTCCGTTACAGGTATTACATGTTTTAATATCCGCTTCCGATTTTGCTCCTCTTCCGCCACAGGTTTTACAGGCAACCTGTTTGTTTATTTTTACTTTTTTCTCGGCTCCCTTTGCAATCTCTTTAAGATCCAGTTTAACTCTTATTCTGATATCAGATCCGCGATTGACTCTTCTTCCCGATCTGCTCTGGCTAAAACCTCCAAATCCTCCGAATCCTCCGAAATGACCTCCAAATATATCTCCAAACTGACTAAATATATCGTCCATAGAGAAACTACCCCCGCCAAAACCACCACCGCCATTCATTCCGGCATGGCCAAACTGGTCATATCTTGCTTTTTTGTCTGAGTTACTAAGGACATCATAAGCCTCAGCTGCCTCTTTAAACTTCTCCTCGGCATCTTTGTCTCCGGGGTTTTTATCCGGGTGATATTTTATAGCCATCTTACGATAGGCCTTCTTAATTTCATCTGCTGATGCCCCTTTGGACACTCCCAGGACTTCGTAATAATCTCTTTTGGCCATTATCTGAATTATTGTCCAACTACAACTTTTGAAAATCTTATAACTTTTCCGTTGAGGGTATAACCCTGTTGCACCACATCAACAATTTTGTTTTTCAGCTCTTTTGATGGTGCTGGGTATTGTGCAACAGCTTCATGAAAATCAGTATCCAAATCAGCCCCTTTTGCTTCAATTCTTTTAACCCCTTTAGAAGCAAGAAATGAATTTAATTTATTATATATTAACTCTGTTCCCTCAAGAGCAGTACCACTGTCACCAGCCTGATTCAACATTTCAATTGCTCTTTCAAAATCGTCCAGAACAGGTAAAATGCCTTTAATTATCTCTTCACCGGCAGTAAATATTAACTCCTGTCTCTCTTTTAGCGTTCTTCTTCGATAGTTGTCAAATTCGGCAGCAAGTCTGATGTATTTATCGTTCAATGTTGCTATCTGCTCATCTTTGTCAATAACCTCCTGATTTTCAGATTTCGTTTCCTGATTCTTTTGAGTCTCTTCATCCTTCAGATGGTCATTCACCTTAGTTGAAGCAGCTTTTGAGGAATGCTCTTTCTCCTTCTTATGATCTTTCATCTCTGTAACCGGTTATTAAATATCCTTTATTAATTAGCCGCAAAGATAATCACAAATTATTTGCCAGAAAGTCAAATAAGACAAAATGGCATTGTATAGATACTTAGCTGCCGAATAATATTAATAAATTTAAAATTGAAATATATTCCTAAGAAAATATTTTGTATTAAAAAATTTATTATATTTGCCATTGCTTATATTTTATTAAAACAATATTTTCTAATGAAAAATATATTAATTCTTGGAGCAGGAACAGCCGGAACCTTAATGGCAAACAAGCTTCGCAGAAAATTATCAAAAAAAGAGTGGAAAATTACCATAATTAACAAACAGCAGACTCACTACTATCAGCCAGGATTTCTTTTTATTCCATTTGGAATATACAACCAGAAAGATGTGGAACAACCTGTGACCAAATTTATACCAAAAGGAGTCGATTTAATAACAGCAGGAGTTGAAAGGATTGTTCCTCAAGAGAATAAAGTTATTCTTGAAGGAGACGAAAGAGAGATAGAGTACAATTTTTTGATTATTGCAACGGGTACCAGAACCGCACCTGAGGAGACTCCGGGATTGCTTGGCCCTCTTTGGTATAAAGATATTTTTGACTTCTATACAGTTGAGGGTGCAGTTGCCCTTGCCCAAAGAATAAAGAGTTTTGATGGCGGTAAGCTGATTGTCAACATAACCGAATTACCATTTAAGTGTCCGGTAGCACCTCTGGAATTTGTGTTTCTTGCAGACTCCTATTTCAAAAAGAGAGGAATTAGAGATAAAGTGGAAATAACACTGGTAACACCTTTGCCGGGTGCTTTTACCAAACCGGTTGCAACAAAAATGCTGAGCTCCTTAATGCAGAAAAAGAGCATTAGTATAATACCCGACTTTAACATTGCAGAGGTAGATAACGACAACAAAAAGATACTTGATTACGAAGGTAAAGCAGTAGATTTTGACATACTTGTTACTATTCCTACCAATAAAGGAGATGATATGATAGAGCGAAGCTCAATGGGAGATGATCTTAACTTTGTTCCTACAGACAAACACACTCTGCAGGCGATAGGTCAAAATAACATTTTTGTCCTGGGTGATGCTGCAAACCTGCCCACATCAAAGGCCGGATCGGTTGCCCACTTTGCAGGAGACACACTTGAAGCCAATATTCTTAATGCCATCAAGGGCCGTCCGTTAAGTGCAAAATTCGATGGCCATGCAAACTGCTATATAGTTACATCCGACAAGAGGGGCACATTGATAGATTTTAATTATGAAACAGAACCGCTACCCGGTCGTTATCCATATATTATCGGTCCGTTCGGGCTTCTGAAAGATACCAGGTTAAACTATTTCGGCAAACTCTTTTTTAAATGGATGTACTGGAATCTTCTTCTAAGAGGACACGACTTGCCTGTGACATCTCATATGTCTATGTGTTGTAAAGAGGTTCCAAAATAGTAACAACTGCAAATGATTTATAAATAATAAAAATAATTATTAAACAACTTAACAGATAAAAATATGGCACAAAAAGAGTACAACGGTCAAATCGTTGATATCAATCAGGAGGGTTATATGACAGACCCTCAACAGTGGAACACTCAAATAGCAAAAGAGATTGCAAAAGAAGAGGGAATCGAGCTGACTGAAAAACATTTACTTGTTTTGGAATTCCTTCGTAACAGGCACAGTTCGGGTGAGGCTCTTAGTATTCGTTCAATAAATAAATCGGGAGTTATTGATGTAAAGGAGTTTTACGCTTTGTTTCCCGGCGCTCCGCTGAAGAAATCGACCAGAATAGCAGGAATACCAAAACCTTCCAGCTGTGTCTGACAATCCTAAAAATTATATGTTATGGAAAATTCAATAAAAGAGAGCCCTTTGAAGAAAGTGTGTATTATCTGTTCCAAAGGTACCCTCGAGGATGTTTACGCTGCTCTTGTCATGACCAACGGAGCTGTAATGGAAGGCATTAAAGCCAAGCTATTCTTTACTTTCTTCGGTCTTGATGCAATTACCAAAAAGCAGATGATGAAGCTCAAAACGGCAACGGTGGGCAATCCTGCAATGAGAATGCCTGGCAATTTGCCTTTTCCAACTTTATTGGGTATGCTTCCGGGTGTTGAGGCGGGTGTTTCTGCAATGATGAAGAGTGAGATGGAGAAGCTTGACATACCTCCGGTTGATGAGTTTCTGGAGTTGATAACAGCCGGAGGAGGAGAGGTATACGCATGCAAGCTTGCAATGGATATGTTTAAACTCAAGAAAGAGGACTTAAGTGAACATGTAAGCGGTGTACTGACAATTGGTGAGTTTTACGAAATGGCATCAGGAGATAATACACAGATAATATTTACCTGATACTGTCAGAAATCTGCCCGGCCATTTGTTTTAAAAATGGAAGTGTGTACTGGTAAAGCTTTTTATACCCCTCACACAAGTAGTTTAAGTTATAATCGTTAGACTGTTTCAAAATCCTGTGCTCCGGACACCCTCCGTTGCACAGGGTTTTATATCTGCACCAACGGCATACTCCCGGTAACTCTGCCTGTTTATCTATGCCAAAAGCCGAAAGGTGTTCTGACATAACGATATCTTTAAGACTTTTTCTGGTAATATTTCCCAGATAATTCTTCCTGTTAACAAAGTGATCGCAACAGTAAACATCGCCATTGCATTCAATTACAGGTATATCTCCGCAAACAGGGTTAAACTGGCACAATCCTCCCTGCAATCCCATGTAGTTAGCCAACATAACATCAAACAACTGAACATAATAGTATCCTGCATCACGGCTAACCCACCACTCTCTGAAAACATCAATCATAAACTCTCCGTAATCATCTGCTTCTATGCCCCATGGTTCACCGGGAGCAACAACCGGTAAAAACTGCATAAATTTACTTCCCACACTCTTGAGATAATTATATACCTCTTTACCTCTTCCCTTACTGCTGCTGTTTACTGTAGTCAAAGTATTAAATTCTGTACTATTAGCTTTGAGTAACTCAATGCCATCTAATGTTTTGTTAAACAGTGACTGATTATTTGTGCTTAGTCTGAATTTATCATTTATATCCTGAGGCCCGTCAATCGATATACCAACAAGAAAGTTGTTCTCTCTGAAAAACCGGCACCATGCCTCATTTAGCAGAGTACCGTTAGTTTGTATAGTATTTATTATTTCAACCGGTTTGCTTTTGTTAAAATTTGCCTTCCTTTCAGCCGCCTCTCTTTGAAAACTCACTGCATTCTCAAAAAAATGAAGGCCTGCGAGGAGGGGCTCTCCACCATGCCAGCAAAAGGAGACCTGAGGTGTTTCATTTAGAATAATAGTCTCCTCTACAGCTCTTTCTAGTATATCAAAAGGCATAACACCTTTTTCGTTTTTTATATCCTGTGATTTTTTTTTCTCCTCAGATACAAGTGGAATATAGTAACAGTACATGCAATCTAGGTTGCAACGGCCTCCTGCTGGTTTGAGCATAAGGGAGAACGCCCTGTTTCCGGAGTACCTGAAATAATCTTCAAGTCTTAATGTTTTCAATATATATCTTACTCAATTGTATCAATCTCTAATCCAAGATAACGCCACTTATCCGGCTCCTGATAATCTTCGTATTTTAACATCAGTTTCTTAAGCTCTTCGTGCATCATCTCCTGAATCTTAATGTAGTCGGGATTATCATAAATGTTATTCATTTCAGATGGATCCTTTTCCAAATCGAACAACTCCCATTGATGAATGTCGTGTCCGTAAAACCTTATCAGTTTGTACCTCTCTGTCCTCACACCATAATGTCTCCTTACAGCATGCTCTGCAGGATATTCAAAGTAATGATAGTAAAGAGATTTTCTCCAATCTTTAGGATTCCTGCCTTTTAGCAGCGGTACCATCGACACCCCTTGTATCTCTTGGGGAACTGCCACTCCGGCAAGTTCCAGAATAGTTGGGGCGTAGTCAATATTCTGAACAAACTGATGAATGTCTCCTCGTTTAGAGTATTGAGAAAACTCTTTTGGAATTCTCATAACTAACGGTGTACGGAAAGACTCTTCATACATAAATCTTTTGTCGAACCACCCGTGTTCTCCCATAAAGAAACCCTGATCGGAAGTGTAAATAACAATGGTATTTTCAAGCAATCCATTCTCCTCCAAATATTTAAGCACTCTGCCCACATTGTCATCTACAGATTTGACACATTTGAGAAAATCCTTCATATATCTCTGATACTTCCAAACAGCAAGCTCTTTTCCTGAAAGATTTGCACTCCTGAAATGAGTAAGAACCGAGTCATATACTCTGTCCCACTCTCTTCGCTGTAAAGAGTCCATTCTGTTAATGGCAAATGCATGATTGTTTTTAAGCCGTGTATCAATTCCGTCTCCAAAAAGCTTGACATCGTATGCAAGGTCAAACTCATCTCCTGCAATACTCATCTCCTGTGCAGCTGCAGCAGGCCTTCCTTTATAATCGTCAAAAAAGTTATCAGGAACAGGAAAGGTAACATCTTCGAACAGATCGATATCTTCGGTATTTCCCATAAAACTCCTGTGAGGGGCCTTGTGATGTATTACCAGACAAAAAGGCCTGTTAGGATCTCTCTCCTGTTCCAGCCATTTTAAGCTTAAATCGGTGATAACATCGGTACTGTAACCTTTATGTGTAACTCTTCCTTCGGGTACAATAAAGACAGGATTATAATAAAACCCTTGTCCTACGAGAACTTCCCATCGATCAAATCCGGTGGGTTCACTTTTAAGATGCCATTTTCCGAAGATTGCAGTTTGATAACCCGCCTGCTGCAGCAGTTTTGGGAAAGTAACCTGGCTGCTGTCAAATCTGGTGGCATTTGTAGTCATCCCGTTCTTGTGAGAAAATTTGCCAGTCAACATAGTTGCTCTGCTCGGGCCTGAAATTGAGTTGGCAACAAAACTGTTTGTAAAGCGTACCCCTTCAGAAGCCAGTTTATCGATATTGGGTGTGTTGATAAATCTGTTGTCATAGCAACTCATTGTTTGATAGGAGTGATCGTCTGACATTATGTAGATAATGTTTAGTGGCTTATCAGGACCAGATTTGGCCTGATTTCCTGCACATGCTCCCAATGATGCTGCAAGAGGAAACAATAACAAAGCTTTTCTTTCTCTTAACATGGTTTTTTACTTTTTTGTTACTAAAATGATAAAGGTAGAAAAAAATCCCCTTTTTTAACGATATTTACAAGTAAAACAGTTATGGTGAAAGAGCGGGTGAACATCTTCTGGTTCAGGAGAGATCTTCGAATAAACGACAATAAAGGACTTTACTTTGCCTTATCGACAGGTGTTTGCAAAACTGTTCCACTATTCATTTTCGATGATAATATATTAGATTCATTAAATAGTGGTGCCGATAAGAGAATTAGCTTTATGCTTGGAGCACTGAGCCGTCTTGAAACATCCCTCGACCATAAAATGCTTTATGCCAAAGGTAAACCCTGCGAAATTTTTGAATTACTCACTCAGAAGATTGATATCAATGCTGTCTATTGCAACGAGGATTACGAGCCCTATGCCGTTGGGAGAGATAATGAAGTTAAAGAGTTACTTGCTAAAAGAGGCATAAGATTGATTGAGTTTAAGGATAGTGTTATCTTTTCCAAGAAAGAGATCCTCAAACCTGATGGGAAACCCTATTCTGTGTTTACTCCTTATGCTTCCCGGTGGAAAAAAAGAGTTATGGAAGACCTGCCCTTTTACACAACAAATTTTGCATCCTCACCTGCCTGCATAAATATTATCCCCCCTCCCAAATTAAACACAGATTCTCACAGATTAACATTTTATTACACCACTCCTTCTCACGGGCAGATTGGTTTCACTGATGCCGGGTGTCAGATATCACCTCACCCCCATCTTAACACCCAAACAATTGCGGGATATGGAGAGACACGCAACTACCCGCATCTGGCTAATGGAACCTCAAGAATAGGACCATATCTTCGTTTTGGAATTGTCAGTATAAGAGAGTTGGTTTTACTTGCCGTAATGCACTCTCCGGAATGGCTTAACGAACTTATATGGAGAGAGTTTTTCCACTCTGTTATCTATTATTTTCCACACTCTGCAAATCATCCCTTTAAGCAAAAATACTCGTCCATTAAGTGGAGAAACAATCAAAAAGAGATCGATCTCTGGTGCAGCGGCAATACAGGATATCCTATAGTTGATGCAGGAATGAGAGAGCTTAACGAGACCGGCTATATGCATAACAGGGTGAGAATGATTACAGCCGGATTTTTTACTAAACATCTCCTGGCAGACTGGAGAATTGGTGAGGCCTATTTTGCCTCAAAACTAATTGATTACGACCTTGCCTCAAATGTTGGAAACTGGCAATGGGCAGCAGGCTGCGGTTGTGATGCCGCTCCTTACTTCAGAATCTTCAACCCCTATCAACAGGCAAAGAAATTTGATCCTTTGAACAGATATATCCACCGGTGGGTGCCGGAACTGAAAAACGGAACGGCATCTTACCCGTCGCCGGTTGTTGATCACAACAGCGCACGGGAAAGAGCCATTAAAACATTCAGAGAGTCCCTGGAAACTTTTTAAATTTTATTATTTGAGCCCAACACATTCACAATTTTGTGTTTGTACAGCTCTTTTAGTGCTTCTCTTGCAGGTCCCAGGTATTTACGGGGGTCAAATTCATCCGGTTTCTCTGCAAACACCTTTCTTATTGCAGCAGTCATTGCAAGGCGTCCGTCGGAGTCGATATTAATTTTACATACAGCACTTGAAGCTGCTTTACGGAGTTGATCTTCGGGTATACCTATTGAGTCTTCCAACTTTCCGCCATATCTGTTTATCTGTTCCACAATATCTTGCGGAACGCTTGAAGCACCGTGCAATACAATTGGGAACCCCGGAATTCTCTCCTCAATCTCCTTAAGAATATCAAGCCTGATCTCAGGATCCTGGCCCGGCTTAAATTTAAATGCCCCGTGAGAGGTGCCAATTGAAATAGCAAGTGAATCAACACCTGTGCGTGAAACAAACTCTTCAACCTCTTCGGGCCTGGTATATGTATGATGCTCTGCTGAAACCTCATCCTCCACTCCGGCTAAAACACCAAGCTCACCCTCTACAGTAACACCATGAGCATGAGCATACTCTACAACTTTGCCGGTGAGTTTAATGTTATCTTCGAAAGAGTGATGAGAACCATCTATCATTACTGAAGAGAACCCCATATCTATGCATGACTTACATAGCTCAAAAGTGTCTCCGTGATCGAGATGAAGTACTATTGGTATGTTTTCACCCAGCTCCTTTGCAAACTCTACTGCACCCTGAGCCATGTATCTTAACAAGGTCTGATTTGCATACTTTCTTGCTCCGCTTGAGACCTGAAGTATTACCGGAGATTTTGTCTCAACACATGCAGTAATAATTGCCTGCATCTGCTCCATATTATTAAAGTTAAAAGCAGGTATTGCATAACCACCTTTAACCGCTTTTGCGAATAACTCTTTTGAGTTAACTAATCCAAGTTCTTTGTACGAGATCATCTTTCTACAATTTTTAATTACAAAATTCCGCTGCAAAAGTACGATTTAATTTCAGTTGAACCTCGATATTTAGCCAAATATTATAACTTTGCGTAAAGCAAAATCATGAACAAGCACATATTAGAGGAGAGTAACTGGAGTTTTATAAAAGATTCCCAATTGAAAGTAGCTCTTTTGCCATGGGGAGCAACTGAAGCACATAACTATCATCTTCCATACGGTACAGATACTTTGCTTGCAGAATATGTAGCATCCGGTGCCGCCGGTCTTGCAAATGAAAAAGGTGCCGGATCAATAGTTCTTCCGTCTCTTGCTTATGGTGTTAACTCGGGACAAATGGAGGTAAAGCTTTGTATGAACCTTAATCCCTCAACCCAGCTTGCAATATTCAGGGACATTCTATTCGTACTGGAGCAGCACAACATAAACAAGCTGATAATTGTAAACGCACACGGGGGTAATGCCTTTCAACCAATTATTCGTGAGTTATCGTTGGAATTCCCCGATTTTATAATGTGTAATGTTAACTGGTGGACAATTTGCAAACCTGATGATTTTTTTGAGTCTCCGGGAGATCACGCAGGAGAGCTTGAGACTTCATGCATACAGGCAATAGCTCCACATCTTGTCGCCCCTCTCTCTCAAGCGGGCCCGGGAAAAGAGTACAAATTCAGAATTAAAGGTCTTCGCCAAAAATGGGCATGGACGCCAAGACGCTGGATTTACATTACTGACGATACAGGTGTGGGAGACCCTTCAGCTGCTAATGCAGTAAAGGGTGAACGGTTTTTAAAAAGCTGTATTAAAGAGTTTGCAGAGTTTATTTATGAGTTTTCTATGGTAAGTTCAGAAGAGGAACTTTATGACAGGTAGTGTTAAGACAGATAATGAGCAGCAGGCCCCTCGCTACAGGGGCGGTCTTATGATTTTTTCCGCACCATCGGGTGCAGGTAAAAGCACCGTTGTAAAACATCTGATGAAAAAGTTCCCATTTCTGGGTTTCTCTGTTTCTGCTACATCAAGAGACCCCAGATTGGGTGAAAGGGATGGAGTAGAGTATTTCTTTTTAAACAATGAGGAGTTTAAAAGAAAAGTCGCCAATGGCGAATTTGTTGAATACCAGGAGGTATATCCAGGTCTTTATTATGGCACTCTTAAAAGTGAAGTTGAACGACTGAGAGCAAACGGAAAAATTGTTGTGTTCGACATTGATGTTAAAGGCGGGGTTAATCTTAAAAAGATTTACGGCAACGAGGCCTTTTCTGTATTTATTATGCCCCCGTCTGTAGATGAGTTAAAAAAGAGACTTCTGGAAAGAGGTGCAGACACTCCTGATTCAATAGAAAAAAGAGTAGCCAAAGCAAGGCAGGAGATTGAGTATTCAGACAGATTCGATTACATTTTAATCAACAACAAACTAGAAGATTGCCTTAAAGAGGCAGAGACTATTACCGGGAATTTCTACTCCAGCTTATTATGAATATCGGACTTTATTTTGGATCATTTAACCCAATGCATATCGGACATCTTTCAATATGCCGGTACCTTATCGAACGAACTTCAATAGATCAGCTCCGGCTTGTAGTGAGTCCCAGAAACCCTCTTAAGGGGCGTGCTTACGCAAGTAATGCCAGACAACGCCTGGAAAATGTCAAAGATGCGGTTAAGAGAGCCGATTTTGGCATGAAGGTAATAGTTTGTGATATTGAATACCAGCTCTCTCCTCCGCTTTATACAATTAACACCCTCAGAAAATTGAGGGAGAGAGAGCCTTTGAATAACTTCATACTGGTAATGGGTGCAGATAATCTGGCAATAATTGAACAGTGGCACAAATGGCAGGAGTTAATCCAGGAGTTCAGAATTTGGGTATATCCAAGAACAGGATATGACACCGAAGCACTATGTATCAAATATGGAGTTCAGATACTGAGGGCTCCTCTGATTGAAATTTCATCAACCCAAATAAGAGATTCAGAGAATACCGGTCTGGATATGTCCCGATTTAGAGTTTAGAGTATTCAGACTCCTTCATCTCCTTAATAAAGAAGTTCCAAATTACATCATCCGGTGGTTCTGCTACCACAAAAATCTCCTCTTTTGTTACAGGATGTACAAACCTTACACTTCTTGCATGCAATGATATACTTCCGTCGGGATTGGATCTCGGAAATCCGTACTTTAAATCACCCTTAATTGGGGAACCAATTGCTGATAACTGACTTCTTATCTGGTGGTGCCGTCCGGTAAGAAGCTCAATTTCCAGCAGATAGTACCTGTCGCTTTTAGAGATAACTCTGTAAATTAGTTTTGCCTCTTTGGAGTCTCTCTTAGGATGATTGCTTGCGTACGAGCGGTTTTGCACCTGGTTTCTGGTTAGATAGTGTGTAAGTTCTCCGTATTTAGTGTCCGGAGGATTGGAGACAATTGCCCAGTATATTTTTTTTACCTGCCCTGTTCGAAATTGTTCATTGAGCCGCTCAAGACTTTTCGATCTTTTTGCAAAGAGGGTTACCCCGCTCACCGGACGGTCAAGCCGGTGAGTCACACCGATAAATGCATCACCCGGCTTACTATCTCTTTGTGCGATAAAAGCGGCTATAATTTCGCTCAAGGGAGTATCACCTGTCTTATCTCCCTGTACTATATCCCCGGGCCTTTTATTAACTGCTATTATGTGATTGTCTTCGAAAAGAATTAATGGAAGTGTCTCTTTCATTGTCAGAATATGACTTTTGAGGTTTTAATACTGTTCATCGGAATTTGGAAAACTGCCGCTCTTTACATCTGAGATGTAGTTTCTGAAAGCTTTAAGCATCTCACTCCTCAGATCGTGGTAGCGTCTGAGAAATCTGGGAGAGAAATCCTGATTAAGTCCTAGCATGTCGTGCATCACCAGAACCTGTCCATCAACCCCCGACCCCGCTCCAATCCCTATAACAGGTATTTTTACTGCAGCAGCAACACGCTCTCCTAGGGTTGCCGGTATCTTCTCAAGAACTATTGCAAAACAACCCTCTTTTTCAAGCAGTTCTGCATCTTTAAGTAGTTTGTTTGCCTCCTCCTCCTCTTTTGCTCTTACACTGTAGGTTCCAAATTTATGAATTGACTGAGGTGTAAGGCCCAGATGACCCATAACCGGAATTCCGGTCGAGAGAATTCTTCTTACAGACTCAATGACTTCACTGCCCCCTTCAACCTTAAGAGCATCTGCTTCGGACTCTTTCATAATCCTGATAGCACAGGAGACAGCTTGTTTTGAATCACCCTGATATGTACCAAAGGGCATATCAACTACAACCATCGGGTTTTTCACAGCTCTTACAACACTTTGAGCATGATATATCATCTGATCCAATGTAATTGGCAGTGTTGTTTCATGTCCCGCCATAACATTAGCTGCCGAATCGCCAACCAGAATAATGTCTATTCCGGCTTCATCAACAATACGGGCTGAAGTGTAGTCGTACGCCGTAAGCATAGCAATTTTTCGGCCTTCGGCCTTCATCTCAAGTAGTCTCTGAGTTGTAATAATTCTGTTTTTCCCTTCTACCGACATCATTTCAATATTAGCACCACAAAGCTATATATTTTATTAAAAAAGAAAACAATTTCAGAAGTTCTGACACCTTGTCAGTTTTTCTTGATTGGCACAATCTTAGATAACAACTTATGAAAAACAGAGTAAACAATTTAACTCAACTAGAAGATATGGGTAAAATAATTGGTATAGACTTGGGTACAACCAACTCCTGTGTTGCTGTTATGGAGGGCAACGAACCTACGGTTATAATAAATAGTGAAGGTAAAAGAACCACCCCTTCAGTGGTAGCTTTCGCAGAAAACGGAGAGAGGAAGATAGGTGACCCTGCCAAAAGACAGGCCATTACCAATCCTACCAAAACAATCTCATCAATCAAGAGGGTTATGGGTGAAACTTTCGACAGGGTGCAACTGGAAGTTGGACGAGTACCATAGAAAGTGAACAAAGGTGACAACAACACCCCTCGCGTTGACATTGACGGCAGAATGTACACACCTCAGGAGATTTCGGCAATAGTTCTTCAGAAAATGAAAAAGACTGCCGAAGATTATCTCGGACAGGAGGTAACAGAAGCCGTAATAACAGTTCCTGCTTATTTTAGCGACTCTCAGAGACAGGCAACAAAAGAGGCGGGAGAGATTGCAGGGCTTAAGGTTAAAAGAATAATCAACGAACCTACAGCAGCAGCCCTTGCATATGGACTTGACAAACAACATAAAGACACTAAAGTTGCAGTATTTGACCTGGGAGGTGGAACATTCGATATATCCATTCTTGAGTTGGGAGACGGTGTGTTTGAAGTTAAGTCAACAAATGGTGACACACACCTTGGAGGAGACGATTTCGACCAAAAGATTATTGATTGGCTGGCCGAAGAGTTTAAGTCTGAGAACAGTGGTCTGGATCTCAGAAAAGATCCAATGGCTCTGCAAAGACTCAAAGAGGCAGCTGAGAAGGCAAAAATTGAGTTATCGAGCCAGACATCATCCGAGATAAATCTTCCTTACATCATGCCTGTAGACGGTGTCCCTAAACACCTGGTAAAGACACTTACCAGAGCAAAATTTGAACAACTATGCGATGATCTTATTCAAAGGACTGTTGAACCTTGCCGTAAAGCACTTAACGATGCAGGGATTAAGTCTGGTGAAATAGACGAGGTTATCCTCGTTGGAGGTTCAACAAGAATACCTGCTATTCAGCAAATTGTAGAGAAGTTCTTTGGAAAAAGTCCAAGTAAAGGAGTTAATCCTGATGAAGTAGTGGCAGTAGGAGCCGCCATTCAGGGGGGAGTCCTCTCAGGTGATGTTAAAGATGTTCTTCTGCTTGATGTTACTCCTTTGTCTCTTGGTATTGAGACCTTGGGAAATGTAATGACAAAACTTATTGAGGCAAACACAACAATACCAACCCGCAAATCTGAAACATTCAGCACTGCCAGCGACAATCAGCCTTCTGTTGAGATTCATGTATTACAGGGAGAGAGACCAATGGCAAAAGACAACAAGACGATAGGTCGTTTTCATCTTGACGGAATTGCTCCTGCTCCGCGTGGTGTTCCTCAGATTGATGTTACATTTGACATCGATGCAAACGGCATATTGCATGTCTCTGCTAAAGATAAAGGAACAGGTAAGGAGCAGAAGATAAGGATTGAGGCATCCAGTGGCCTTACCGAAGCAGAAATTAATCGTATGAGAGATGAAGCCAAGGCAAATGAAGCAGCCGATAAAGCAGAAAGGGAGAGAGTTGATAAGATAAACGCAGCTGATTCAATGGTATTCCAGAGTGAAAAAAATCTTAAGGACTATGGAGATAAAAT
>CAZPFI010000030.1:0-17235 GCA_964585795.1 uncultured Muribaculaceae bacterium
CTGGATCTGAAGTTTAGGAAACTTCCGTTCTATCCCTTGAACTATAGGACCATTATCTATTTTGGATCATAAGACCATCTGTAATACATAGAGCCCCAGGTGAATCCTGCTCCAAATGCAGAAAAGATGAGAATATCTCCTTTTTTGAATTTTTTCTCAAAATCCCACATCACCAGCGGTATAGAGGTGCCGGCAGTGTTTCCAAACCTCTCAATGTTTATGAGTATCTTATCTTTCTGCAACCCCATCCTTTTACCTGTTGCCTCAATAATTCTCATATTTGCCTGGTGAGGAATAAGGAAGGAGATATCTTTAGCTTCAAGATTATGTCTCTCCATAAGCTCAACTGAAACATCTGCCATCCTGCTCACTGCATATTTAAAAACCGTCTGACCGTCCTGAAAAACAAAGTGTTCTCTGTTATTAACGCTCTCAACAGAAGCTGGAAACATAGAGCCACCCGCTTTTTGATACAGGTAATGTCTCCCCACTCCGTCAACATGTAAAATCGAATCGATAAGCCCCGATTGGTCATCTACTGCAGGTTCAATCATCATTGCAACAGCCGCGTCTCCAAAGAGAGGACAAGTGGTTCTGTCGGTATAGTCTGTTATTGCAGACATTCTCTCTCCGGTAACCAGAATCATCTTCTTGCTCCTGCCACTCTCAATGAACGAAGCAGCAGTTTCGAAAGAGAAGATAAAACCCGAACACCCTGCATTTATATCAAAACCCCAGGCATTAGTAATGCCAGTTTTATCGCAAATAATGTTTGCTGTTGCAGGGAACATCATGTCCGGGGTAACTGTTGCACACAGCAACATATCAATCTCCTCGGGTTTGGTACCGGTTTTTTCAAGAAGTCTTTGTACCGCTTTTTCACCCAGATAGGAAGTTCCAAGCCCGTCCTCTTTCAATATTCTTCGTTCTCTTACACCAATTCTGGTCATTATCCATTCATCGGTAGTATCCACCATTTGAGATAACATCTGGTTGTCGAGAACATAATCGGGTACATATCCGTCAATTGCGGTTATAACTGCCCTTTTTTTACCGTCCATATGAGATTGCCTCCAAATTTAAATACGGTTAACAATAAAGCTCTTTAGCGCCCGCAAAGGTAAACTATGCGTTGGCCTTTTCAATGATCAGCCTGCCTCTGTAATACCCACACTCCGGGCATACGCGGTGGTATAAAACTGCAGCACCGCAATTTGAACAGTTAGCTAAAGTTGGAAGCTCCGCTTTATAGTGAGTTCTTCTTTTATTTCTGCGTGTCTTGGAAATTCTGTGTTTTGGATGTGCCATTTCTTTATAATCTTTACAATATTAGTTCATCAAATCTTTTAACTTTTCAAACGGTGAGCTGCCTTTACTCTCATCCTTAGATATCCGATTAAGGGATTCGAGTTTTTTAATCATGTCAGGATTGCATGCTCCGTCAGGGTGAATCCTTTGTATCGGTAAAGCCAGACAAATATAGTCATAAATAAACTGCCGGAGGTCCAACTCACTTTCCGATGGTTCAAGTGTGATTATTTCGTCATTATCTTCCTCTTCTGTAACTTTTTTAAACTTAACAAGTAAAACAGCTTTTGAGTTTATCTTGTGCTCCATCTCCTCAAGACATCTGTCACACTCAATAATTACTCTCCCGGTTATATCAGCTTCAACATCCATCATTGATGATGTTTTTTGAAGTGTTATTAAAACAACAAGTTCCGAGCCGAGAATCTGCAAATTCCCAAACTCTTCAAAAAAGCTCTTTTCAACCGTAAAACTGTAGTTGTGTTTTCCGGAAGGAATACCCTTTATTGGGATTATGAACTCTCTGTTGCCTGTTTTATTCATAACGGAAATGAGCCCGCAAAGTTAAACTATTTTTTTAATATTCCAACCCATTTAACCCTTTCTTCTCTTGCGTTCATTCTCGTCCAGATATATCTTTCTCAGGCGAATGGTTTTGGGTGTTATCTCTACCAATTCGTCATCCTGAATATATTCCAGAGCCTCTTCCAGAGAGAACTCAACCGGTGGTGCCAGAATTACTTTATCATCTGCCCCGGATGCCCTGATATTTGTGAGTTTCTTTGTTTTGCAAAGGTTAATCCCCATATCATCGCCTCTGCTGTTCTCTCCAACAACCTGACCCATATAAATCTCATCGCCCGGATGTATAAAAAAGCGCCCCCTGTCCTGCAGCTTATCCATAGAGTAAGCAATAGCATTTCCGGTTTCAATTGAGATTAGTGATCCGTTAGTCCTTTTTTCAATCTCCCCTTTGTATGGCTCGTAAGCTTTAAATCTGTGAGCTACAACCGCCTCTCCCTGGGTGGCAGTGAGTAGGTTACTCCTCAATCCAATTAAACCTCTGGATGGAATGTCAAAATCCAGATGAGCCCTCTCCTGACGGTGTTCCATATGAAGTAGCAACCCTTTTCTGCGGGTTATCATCTCAATTGCCCTGCCTGCCATCTCTGATGGTAAATCTACCGTGAGATGCTCTACAGGCTCGCATCTTACACCATTTATGTTTTTGTCCAAAACCTTCGGCTGTCCCACTTGCAGCTCAAAACCCTCCCTGCGCATGGTTTCAATCAATATCGATAAATGAAGGACTCCCCTTCCGTAAACTATAAAGGAGTCTGCGCTCTGCCCTTCTTTAAGCCGCAAAGCCAGATTTTTCTCCAACTCTTTCTCAAGTCTCTCCTTTATATGTCTTGAGGTTACATACTTGCCCTCTCTTCCAAAGAAGGGTGAGTCGTTTATGGTAAAGAGCATACTCATTGTGGGCTCATCAATTGCTATAGGGGGAAGCGGCTGAGGATTTTCGTAATCTGCTATGGTATCTCCAATTTCAAAACCCTCTATCCCTACTACAGCACATATATCTCCTCCTTTAACAGATTCTGCTTTCGACTTTTCAAGACCTTCAAATACCATCAGCTCCTTTATCCTGCTCTTCTCAAAGGTACCATCTCTTTTACAGAGTGATACCTGCATGCCGGGTTTAAGTATGCCCCTGTTTACTCTTCCCACAGCAATCCTCCCCACATAAGGAGAGTATTCAAGAGATGAGATCAGCATCTGAGGCGTGCCTTCCATATATTCAGGTTCAGGAATTGCCTCAAGAATGGTATCCAGCAATGGTGTTATGTCACTACCCGGCTTTCTCCAGTCTGTTGACATCCATCCCTGTTTCGCACTTCCGTAAACCGTTTTGAAATCGAGCTGCTCTTCAGTTGCATCAAGCGAAAACATAAGGTCGAATACCTGTTCGTTAACCTCATCAGGTCGACAGTTTGGTTTGTCGACCTTGTTGATAACAACTATAGGTTTTTTACCCATTGAAATTGCCTTTTGCAGCACAAATCTTGTCTGTGGCATTGTGCCCTCAAAGGCATCAACCAACAATAAAACACCGTCGGCCATATTTAGTACTCGCTCTACCTCTCCGCCAAAATCTGCGTGACCCGGAGTGTCAATAATGTTTATCTTGAAGTCTTTGTATGGGACAGATACATTTTTGGCGAGTATTGTAATTCCTCTTTCTCTTTCAAGATCGTTGCTATCCAGTATGAGATCCCCCATCTTTGAGGCATCTCTGAAGAGTTTTGCCTGGAGAATCATCCTGTCCACTAATGTGGTTTTGCCGTGATCGACATGTGCGATTATGGCAATGTTCCGTATTTTCTGCATAATTAGGCCGCAAAAGTAGAAAAAATATTACTTTTGCCGTTGAATTTTTCAAAATAAATCCCTTTATGACAGATAAAATACTCATCCTTGACTTCGGATCTCAATTTACTCAGCTTATTGGCCGGAGAGTAAGAGAGTTGAATGTTTACTGCGAAATTGTTCCTTTTAATAAGATTCCTGAGATAACCGGAGATACAAAAGGTGTTATCCTTTCGGGGAGTCCTTTTTCTGTAAGGGATTCAAACGCACCTGTTGCAGACCTCTCTGGAATTAAGGGAAAGTTACCATTGCTGGCAATTTGCTATGGAGCACAACTTATTGCAAACGAATATGGAGGAGAGGTAAATCCTTCACTGGCAAGAGAGTACGGGAGGGCAATTTTAAAGATCAATGACCATGAATGCCCACTTTTCAAAGATATTCCGGACGACTCTCAGGTATGGATGTCTCACGGCGATACCATTGCAAAACTACCTGTAAATGCAATACCTGTGGCATCAACACACGACATTACTAACGCTGCATACAGGATAAGAGGAGAGATGAGTTTCGGGCTTCAATTCCACCCCGAGGTTTATCATACCCGGCATGGTGCAAATATTTTAGAAAATTTTATTAAAGATATTTGCGGTTGCACAGGGGATTGGACCCCCGGCTCCTTTATTGAAAGTACTGTAACACATTTCAGGCAGATAATTGGAGATGAAAGTGTTATTCTCGGTCTTTCTGGTGGGGTTGACTCAACGGTTGCTGCCGTTTTGCTTAACAGGGCAATCGGTAAAAATCTGCACTGTATTTTCGTCGACAACGGCTTACTGAGGAAGGATGAGTTTGAGACGGTCCTTCACTCATACAGGGATATGGGTCTCAATGTAACAGGAGTTGATGCCTCTGCAGATTTTCTTTCTGCTCTCAAAGGAATTAAAGATCCCGAGTTAAAGAGAAAGGCAATTGGAAGAGTCTTTATTGAAGTTTTCGACAAGGAAGCTCACAAAATTGATAATGCCATGTGGCTTGCTCAGGGCACAATATATCCGGATGTTATTGAATCGGTGTCTGTTAACGGACCCTCCGTAACTATTAAATCTCACCATAATGTAGGAGGTCTGCCCGATTTTATGAAACTCAAAATTGCCGAACCCTTACGCTCTCTTTTTAAGGATGAGGTAAGAAGAGTCGGGAGAGCACTAGGTATAAAAGATGAACTGATATCCCGTCACCCATTCCCCGGGCCAGGACTTGGTATCAGAGTTCTGGGTGAAGTTACATGTGAAAGGTTGGCAATTCTCAAGGAAGCTGACGCAATTTTTATCTCGTCACTAAAAGAGAGCAATCTCTATAACTCAGTCTGGCAAGCCGCAACTATCCTACTTCCTGTAAAAAGTGTTGGAGTTATGGGTGATGAGAGAACTTATGAAAACACTGTAGTTCTCAGAGCTGTCACATCAACAGATGGAATGACGGCAGATTGGGTACATTTGCCATATGAGTTTCTGGCAAAGGTATCCAACGACATAATAAACAAAGTAAAAGGTGTAAACAGAGTGGTTTATGATATTTCATCAAAACCACCGGCTACCATCGAGTGGGAATAACCACTCGCTGTAAAAAAAAAGAGACGAGCATCAATGATTCTCGTCTATTTTTTTGTCAGGGTAAAGTTACAATTACTCAACAACTTCTGCTGGTGCCTCTTCAGTTGCCTCAACAGCAGCTGTGCTGTCAGCAACCTCAACAACTGTAGTGTCTGCTACTGGTTCTGTAACTACTTCTTCTTCCTGAGCTCTGCTGCCACATGAAGATAGTGCCAAGCCGGCTACAACGAACAATACGAAAAGTTTTTTCATCTCTATTAATTGTTTTGGGTTAAATGATTCAGCCGCGAATATAAGTATTTTATATCTAATTTACTAAAAAAATATTTCAATTCCGCATAAAATTGTTACGCCCGGCATAGGAAATCCCTCATTTATCGAATATCTGGTACCTGTAATATTATCACCATTAACAAAAAAGCGTGACTCAAAATTATTCCAATTTAGTTTGTAAGATACTCTTGCATTGACAATTGTGAACATTGCCTGTGCCTTGGTAGCAGTGTTGAGATATAAACCTGAAATGTGTTGTGCGTTTAAATTAAAAGTAAAATGACCGGGAGTAAATACAGCAGATGTAAATAACTTGTGTTTCGGGGCAGCGAGCATAGGTTGAGAAGTGTTGAGCAGACTGTAGTTTGCGTCAAATCTTAAGTCGTGTCTCGCTCTGTAACTTGCCGCTATCTCCAACCCCTTGTTCTGGAAAAGACCTGTGTTTAAATTTTTAGGCATTCCGTTAATTATAACTGTTTGTATCATATTCCACCCGTCTATGTAAAATAGTGATAGTTCGGCACTCAGTGTGGAATTCAAAAATGTCTGCCCGAATGAAAGTTCCATATTTATCATGTTCTCCGGCATAAGATCCGGATTTTTAGGAGGAAACATATATAGTTCTCTAATATTAGGGCTTCTGTAACCTTTTGAAATTGTAAACTTTATTACATTGTCAGGAAACAATCTCAGGGAGGTTCCGAGTTGAGGCACTACAGCAGACCCAAATACAGAGTTGTGCTCAATTCTAATACCTCCGTTTAATGTCATATTACCGAAAAACTCCTGCTGAACAACCAGATACCCTGCCATCTCATCAACTTTTTTGTCTATAATCTGTGTATTACCTGTTGAACCTGCTCCGTTTACAGGCGAATTCCAGGCATTGCCTCCCCAGTTTTTATAATCAAAACCAATGGTGAATGTGTTGCCGTCAAAGAGATTAAAATTTTCATATACCATTATCCCTCTGTTATGATCACGGGAATTGAAACGATAGTTTCTTGGGGCGCTGCCAAATTTGTATCCGTCATTAATTAAATGATTTCCTGCATTATAAAAGAGATGAACAGCACCCGAACCATATTTATGGATGTTCTCAATAAGGATTGCTGCAGACCCTCTTAATATGTCCATTTTATTATCAATAACAGGGTCGTCTGCCCTTCCGGGATTCTGATTGAATATCTTTGAGAGAGCAATGTCGGCAGAGACTCTGAAATTGTCGTTTATCCTGTACCCCAATTTGGCAAAACCATTGGTTATATCGAAACCAGACCGTATCCTGTGTCCGTCTGTTGCATCACGGTTGAAAGATAAAAATGAAGAGAAATTGCCTTTGGAGTATCCATTATTAATCATGTACTTTCGCGTAGCAAAAGAGCCGTATGAGAAACGGGCTCTGGTTAACATTCCCTCTTTAGCAGGGTCTTTGGTAATGACATTAATTACACCTCCCATAGCATTGGAACCATAAAGCAGTGATGCCGGCCCTCTTATAACTTCAACTCTTTGGGCATCAGAGGTAATGTACAGGTCGGGAATAGCATGTCCGAATATACCGGCCCACTGGGGTTGTCCGTTATGGAGCATTAATACCTTGTTACCCTGTCCCACACCTCTTATGTTTACGACTCCTGCTGCACCATCTGCAACTCCAAAGCCGGTAACTCCCTTTTGGGTTACAAACAACCCCGGAACATTTAAAGACAGGACAGGAAGCAGAGCACTTTGTCCCGATGCTTCAAGCTCCTGCAGTTCAATTACCGATATTGTGAGTGGAACATTGTTGCGATTAACTTTCGTCTTATTTGCTGTAACAACAACTGAATTTAAATCTACAGGTTTAAGTGTATCGGGATCACTTTTCCCCTTCTCCGGAACTACATTTGCAAAAATATGTGAATATGAGCAAAGTATTGTCACAGTTGTAACAATAACTCTCAGGTGTGTTTTTGTATTAAGTTTTAACATTAAATCTGTAGATTATTTTGTTTGCAAATATAACTATTCTCTTCTTGTCCGTGGATGACATTTTAGAATTCCGTCCCTCCACCTCTGGCTGTTTACATGAGTGTAAATTTCCGTTGTCAGAATACTTTCATGACCTAGCATCTGTTGAACAACCCTGAGATCTGCTCCATTTTCAACAAGATGAGATGCAAATGAGTGACGAAATGTGTGAGGAGATATCTCCTTGTTAATTCCCGCTTTTTCTGCCTCCTGTTTCACAATCATAAATACCATTTCTCGACTGAGCTTACCTCCTCTCCTGTTAAGAAAGACTATATCTTCATTTCTTTTTGGAATATTTAAGAGTCTCCGCTGGTCTTTGTAAAAAGAGAGTGCTTCAAGAGCAGGTGCACCAATGGGAACAAGACGCTGCTTGTTTCCTTTACCGTTAACTCTTATAAATCCTTCCTCTGTATATATGTCCGATAATTTAAGGTTTACAAGTTCACTCACTCTCAGTCCGCAGGAGTATAGAATCTCAATAATTGCTTTATTCCTGTGTCCTTGTGGAACGGAAAGATTGACACCGTTAATAATATCTTCTATTTCGGATACCGACAATACTACCGGCAGATATGGCGAAATCTTGGGAGAGTCAATACTCTCTGCGGGACTCTCCTTAACTCTTCCCTCTGTTTCGAGAAACCTGTAGAAGGTCTTTACAGAGCTAATCAACCTCGACTGTGAACGTTTGGAGAGGTTTTTGCTGTGCAGCGATGCGATGAAAGTTGACAGAACCAGGGTTGTAGCTTCTTCGACAGAAGTAACTCCCATGTTATCAGGAGAGTTCTCAAGAAAATTGATGAGTTTATTGACATCGGAACAGTATGCATCCACGGTATTGGCAGAGAGAGACCTCTCCAATTTAAGGTATGCTGAGAAATCTTTTAAGAGATTGTTACGAAAAAACTTTTTCACCAAAAATAGATTACTTTTGCAACAAATTTAACATAAAAATGAAGGAAAAGAAAACCAAGATTATTTGTACCGTCTCGGACAGAAACTGCAGTGAAGAGTTAATAAGCTCGCTTTATACAGAGGGGATGAATGTAGTTAGAATTAACTCGGCACATACTACTCTGGATTCTTCTTTGGAAATTGTTAAAAACACAAGAAAAGTCTCTGAGAAGATTGCGCTTATGGTTGATACCAAAGGACCCGAGATAAGAATTACCAGCATGGGAGAAGATGGTGGAATTGATGTTTCCGAGGGAGACAGCATTATGATAAAAGATAACCCATTGGGAGTCTCGGGCAAAGGTATTATTTACACAAATTATAACCACCTTGTTGCCGAAATACCTGTAGGTTCGGACATTTTAATTGACGATGGCGACATCTCTCTTACTGTGGAGAACAAAGATGAAACGACACTCTATTGCAGAACAAACAACAGTGGATTAATTAAAGGCAGGAAGAGTATTAACATACCTAATGTTAAGGTTAAGCTGCCAACAATCTCTGACAGAGATCGTGAATATATTCTTTGGTCTATAAAACATGATATTGATTTTATTGCCCACTCTTTTGTAAGAAGTAAAGAGGATCTTATGGAGGTGCAGAAGATTCTCGACCGCCATAACAGTCAGATAAAAATAATTGCAAAAATTGAGAATCAGGAGGGAGTTGATAACATTGATGAAATTCTATCGCATTGCTATGGGGTTATGGTTGCAAGAGGAGATCTGGGAGTAGAGATAGAATATCAGAAAATTCCTGTTATTCAGCGTGATATAATTAAAAAATGTCAACAACGCAAAAAGCCGGTAATTATTGCAACCCAGATGCTGCACTCTATGATGGATAACCCGCGTCCTACAAGAGCAGAGGTAAGTGATGTTGCCAATGCGATATACCAGGGTACCGATGCAGTTATGCTTAGCGGAGAGACTGCAAGCGGTAAATATCCGGTGGAATCTGTAAGAACTCTTACAAAAATTGCAAAAGAGATAGAGAGACAGGTAAAGCCCTACTACTCTCTGGAATTAACCGACATAACACACCCCGTAGCAGCAGTACTTTGTTGCCAGCTGGTTAACGCAACCCGGAAGTTACCTATAAAAGCGATGGTTTTCGATACCCGTACAGGAAGAACAGGCAGATATCTTTCTGCATTCCGTCCCGAAAGACCAATCTATGCAATGTGTTATAACACAACAGTTATGAGAGAACTGGCACTCTCTTTCGGAGTTTTTGCCTATTCAATCAATCCTGCCCAGAGTAAAGACTCTTTTATTAAAAACTCTATAAAAAAACTTCTTGACGACGCTTGTATATCCAAAGAGGATACGATAGGAGTTGTAGGAGGTAGTTTTGGTCCGTTAGCCGGGGCTACTTTTATGGAGATCTGTCCCGCCGGTTTTATGGTAATGGAGACAGAAGGGTGACAAACCGCACTCACTACACTTGGGTTTTCTTGCAATACATACATATCGTCCGTGAAGTATAAGCCAGTGATGGGCTTTTGCTCTTAATGTGCCGGGTATATTTTCTGTCAGCTCCAACTCCACACCCAGAGGCCTTTTAGCATGTGAGAGCCCAAGTCTGTGTGACACCCTGAATACATGAGTATCCACAGCGATAACCGGATGGTTGAAAAGAACCGAAGAAATAACATTAGCACTTTTTCGTCCTACACCGGGCAGCTTCTGAAGCTCTTCGGGTGTTGAAGGGACAATGGAGTTAAACTCATTAGTGAGAACCTTTGCCATTTTCAACAGATTGTTGCTTTTGCTGTTTGGATAAGTAACCGATTTCACATAGTTGAATATCTCTTCAACATTTGATTCTGACATAGATTTTGCGTCCGGGAACCTCTTAAAAAGATTGGGGGTAACCATATTTACACGCTTATCGGTACATTGGGCCGACAAAATTACGGCAACAATAAGCTGATATGCATCAGAGTAATGCAGCTCACTCTCTGCAACCGGCATATTTTCACCAAACCACTCAAGTATTTTGCGATATCTCTCTTTTTTAGTCATCTGTAATGTTTTACCAAAGATCGAGAAGCTGCGAAAAGTCAATCTCCTGAGATAACTCTATCTCTTTGCAGCTCATGTTTTCGCAAAGCATAACTCTGCCCGGATATCTTTTAAACAAACCTCTGTTGTGAGTTACAAATAGTATCGCCGGTTCATATGCACGATGTATTGTGGTCAACAGGTCCATAATCTCGTTTGCAGTCTCACTGTCAAGATTTCCGGTTGGTTCATCAGCAAGAATTATCTCCGGATTATTGAGCAGGGCTCTTGCAATAGCTACTCTCTGCTGCTCACCTCCCGAGAGCTGGTGGGGCATCTTATGGCTCTTCAATAACATGCCTACACTTTCGAGACGCTCTTTTATTACCTTATCTATTGCACTCTCTCTGTTCCAACCTGTTGCCATAAGAACATATCTCAGGTTATCGTAAACAGATCTGTCTGTAAGCAATTGAAAATCCTGAAAAACCACACCAATTCTTCTTCTCAGAAAAGGAATCTCCTTCTCTTTTATATTTAACAGATTAAATCCGGCCGCTACAGCTTTGGTGCCGGAAACCGGATTCTCTGCTATAATGGTTTTTATGATGGAGGTCTTGCCACTGCCAACTCTTCCGATAAGATAGATAAAATCACCTCTGTAAATTTTTAAATTAAGGCCCGATATTATAAGGTTCTCCTCTTTGACAATGTCGGCCTCTTCGAACTCAATAAGCGGCAGAGTTAAGTCTGTTGTCATATTTATATGTTTTATCAAGGCAAATTTACTAAATTTGGGGTTTAAACAGCCATTTATTTAAAAACTTCATAAGATGGATATTAAGCAAATGAGGAGATACGGCCTCGTGGTCCTTTGCGTATTTTTTCTTATTCCTGCCGGAGTGACTCTGGCTCAGGGTAACCGGAATTACATACGCCAATACAATGAAGCCGTTAATCTATACACGAAAGAACTGTATTCAGCAGCTGAAAAAGAGTTCCTGCAGCTGCTAGACAATACCCATCCGGCAAAATTAGCTTCACTTTCAACCATTGAGGGCTATCTTACACTTATATCCATACAGACAGAGCGCCCAGATCTTCACCGGAAAGTGCAGTTAATGAAGCAGAATTGGCCAGACTCACCGATGATATCAGAAATTGATTTAAAATACGGTTCACATTTTTTTGACATTGGCAACTATCCCGAAGCATTCAGGATACTTAACGGTATCAACCACGGCAGACTGGCACGTAAACTCAGAAGTGAATTCCATTTTAAACTCGGATATGCAAATTTGAGGATTGGTAACAACTCATCTGCTATGGAAAATTTCCAGGCGGTAAGTCTTCTGCCATACGGAAGTTATTCAAACCCTGCTATTTACTACTCTGCACACATATTTTATATGAGAAGAGAGTTTAACAATGCCGTTGCAATGTTTCGTAAAATTGAGAGTGATCCACGATTTACACTGCTCGCAAGATATTACATACTCGAAAGCATGTTTATGCTCAAAGACCACAAATATGTAACACAAAACGGAGAAGCACTTTATCAGCACCTTACAGGAGAGCTTCGAACCAAAACCGCAAGGATTGTTTCAGAGGCCTTCTTTGCATCTGGGGACGCAGACAAAGCTCAGTTTTATTTTGACAGATACTCGCTTGAAAGTGGTTCTCTTACCAGAAAAGACATCTACTTTGCAGGAATAATTGCATATACCCAGAAGAGGTACGACCAGGCGATTGAGATACTTAAACAAGTTGTTGATGAGGATGATTCACTATCACAGAACGCTGCCTACCATTTGGGAAGATGCTACATAGAGATAAAAAATAAATTCGAAGCACTAAACAGTTTCAGATTCGCATCGCAAGGAACTTACGATTTGTCAATAAAAGAGGACGCTATGTTCAACTACGCAAAACTCTCTTTTGATCTTAATTCCGACATTACGGTCTTCAGGCGTTATCTGGATACCTACTCTCCTCCCGAATACAAGTACAACGAAATACAAAACTACATTGCTACATCGTACCTGCTTAAACAAGATTACAAATCGGCAATTGATGTGCTGAGGACAATAAGAAACCCATCTTCAAAAGATATTATCAATTTACAAAAAGCCACATTCTTAAGGGGGATGCAGTTGATTAACATTGGAGCATACCGGGATGCAATTCCTGTATTTGAGCTCTCTGTAACCAACGGAAATTACAATAACAATCTACTTAATGTCACCAGGTTCTGGCTTGCAGAGGCCTATTACAGAGACAACCGTTTTCAAAGATCTGTAGATATAAATCATGCTCTTGTAACACAGAACAGCAGTTTCAGAGGCAACAGAGAGTTTTCAACAGCCCACTACAATCTGGCATACGGCTACTTTAAGCTTGCAAATTTTACACAGGCAGAGACTTGGTTCAGGAGGTATCTTAATCTGCCACATGGTGACATATTGTATGCCGACGAAGCTATGACACGACTTGGGGACTGTCTGTTTATGCAAAGAAAATACAGCGAAGCTGTTAATGCATTCAGCAGTGTCGGAAACTCAGACAGAAACCTGAGACAGTATGCAACTTTTCAGATGGCATTGTCACACGGTTTACTGGGAGATGATGGCAGAAAATCTCAACTGCTAAGCGGACTTGCCCAATCGTCACAAGGCACACAACTCTATCCTGAAATTCTTTACGAACTGGGAAGAACATTGGTGCAGACAGGTGAGTACACACAGGCCATTCCATATTTTCGCGAACTGAGCGAAAAGTTTCCTGCCAGCCACTTTTACCCCAAATCTCTTTTGGAGATGGGATTGATTTCTCTTAACAGAGGGGATAACGCAGGTGCAATTGAATACTATAAAAAAATATTGGAACAAAACCCACAGTCTCCTGAGGCAGAGAGTGCCATTGCCGGTCTGGAAAATATCTATCAGGAACTAGGCAGAGCACATGAGTTCTTATCATTTCTGGATGGATTGGGGCTTTCAAAAACCAGAACAGCCGACCAAAGAGAGTTGATAATATTTACCTCTGCAGAAAAACAATTTCTGGCAGGTAACTACTCTGCTGCAGTAAGTTCTCTTAATTCATTTTTGCAAACTTATCCCAAGGGAGAGAAAGCTGCCCAGGCATATTTCTATCTTGGAGAGTCCTATTTGAAAACATCTAAACCAGAGCTTGCAATGGATGCATTTCTCAAGGTGATGGAGATTGGAGAGGGCTCATTCTCAGAGCTGGCAACTCTCAATTATGCAAGAATATCCTATCAGTTACAAAATTTTAAACAGGCAGCCAGAGCATACTCAACTTTAAGCAGAATTGCACAACTTGAAAATAATAAATCGGAGGCACACCTTGGAAAGATAAACTCATATTTCATGGACAGGCAATACGAAAACGCCATTGCTGAAGGCCTCAGAAGTGATAATTTCAATTTTACCGATAGTGAAAAAAGGCGCGTAAAATTTGTAATTGCCCACTCCTATTTTTCCATGGGAGACAGAGCGAAAGCTATTCCGTATCTTAAAGAACTGGCAACAAACAAAATAACACCAGAAGGGGCAGAAAGCACCTATCTCCTTATCTCAGATGCGTTTGATAAAGGGGATTTTGCAAAAGTAGAAAATGATGTGTATGATTTTGCAGACTCACGAACACCTCACAGTTACTGGCTGGCGAAAAGCTTTATCCTGCTTGGAGACACATTTGCAGAGAGAGAGAACTGGGAGCAGGCAGAAGCGACATACAAAAGTATCATTGAATCTTATAAACCCGAGAATAAAGACGATATTGAAGAGCAGGTAAAGATGAGATTAAGTAAAATAAATGAACGAAAATAATGGCAATTGATATGAAGAAATTTTCGATAAACAGAGTGATTCTTTGTACTGCAATCATATATTTAATTCCACTAATATCGCTGGCGCAACAAAGAATTGATCCGACTCTTGAGGTAAAGAGAGATTTTGACGCACGGCTCCTTGAAATTACCAAGGGCAAACTATTCAGCTCTTTTGCCGATTCGCTGGGTAGATTTGATTTAAATTTCAGATATACCATTTTTGACAAGCCGATAAAAGATCTGTACGAGTTCTCCCCTCTTCCATCAGCTGGAATAGAGAGAGAAATAAAAGACAAAAAACCATTTTTCTATCTCACAGCAGGAAGTAATCTTCCTCTGTCTCCCTATGCTGGTTTTTACATCCATCCCCGGCTTCCCTCGTATGCCTCATTGCTTCTCTGGGGAAATCACACCTCTTATCACGGGAAACTGCCGGGTGTTGAGAGAACAGATATAAATGATATACAGCGATCTGCACTTAGAGTACCGGCCCCTTCAAATTCCAATGACCTGGGAGTTAAATTCACTTACAGATGGAGAAGCGGAGAGGCAGGAGTCTCTGCAGTTTACGGCAATAACATGAACTCCTATTACGGAACCTTCCCTTATGCTCCGGCTCTTGTTTCAATGGGTAGTATTGCGGACGCAGATACAAAACGCAGTTTTATGGCAGATTCTCTCTCTCATAAATATGACAGGTACTCTGCAAAATTCCACCTCCAATCGGCAAACACCTCCAACAACTCTTTTATTTACGGTGTTAATGTTGGATATTCACAAATAAGAGATAAAGCCGCTTTTGTTTCAGTATTCGATCCCTCAACAATAAACAACTCTTCTGTTGATGAAAAAGAGTTAAATGTATCGGCAGTTATAGGGGCAGGTTTCAAAGGCAGTAATACAATTCTCGCCGGCATAGCATATGAGGCCTCCAACTCACTTAACACAGACTCTCTGGACAGAAGCAACATTATACTGCATCCAAGATTTTATCATAAAGGCAAAAGATTAAGTTTTGAATTAGGTCTTAAATACAATTTATGGTGGGACCGGGGTGAGACGGGAAACAATCTTTTTGTAAGTTGTAACGCATCTTTCGCAGTTATTAAAGACAAATTGTGGCTTTATGCGTTTGTTGATGGTGATAACAATTTCAGAAATTACAGCTCCATGATAGACATAAATCCCTGGATACATCCCGGAATTAACATAAAGAATACTATCAATCCGTTGACTTCCAGAGGAGGTTTGAGAGGAACTATCACAGACAGACTCTCTTTTAATATATATGGAGGTTATTATCAATACAGAGATCAGCTCCACTTCTTTCCTGTCTCTCCCTTTTTTGCAGGACTTAACATGCCTGTCAACAGCTTTGATGCAATATATGCAAACCAGGACAAAACCGGCTTTGGCGCCGAAATCGCCTGGATTTCTGAGAGTATAGAGGCAAGCGCATCATTTGACTTCTTTAAATTTAAAGATGATGATGGAAATACTGATACTCACTACAACCACTCTCCTCTCGAAATAAAGCTTATGGCAGGATATAAAATTCGGGATCGAATTTTTATTAAAGCATCGGCTCACTACAGCCATAAAAGCCCGGTATTAATAGTGAATGATGGAATATCTTCTTTTTTCTACTCACACCTTTATATACCCTCTTCAACAATTGTAAATCTTGATTTTAACTATGTTTACAATAAGAACCTTTCATTTTTCGCCAGATTTTACAACATACTCAACTCACAGGCTATTTTCCTGGCAAACTACCATTTGCCCGGAGTAAATGCAGGTGCCGGAATAGCTTTAAAATTCTGATTTAATGCGCATTAAACTTAAGTAAAAAGAAGATTTTTTCTAAGGGTTTTATACTATTTTTTAATATCTTTGTTGTTTAAAATTTTTAACGAAAAACAATGAGCGAAAAAGCATCCATTCCGGCCGGCGGCCAGTACTCCGCCGAAAATATCCAGGTTTTAGAGGGGTTGGAGGCGGTTAGAAAAAGACCGTCGATGTATATTGGAGATGTTGGATCAAGAGGGCTGCACCATCTGGTGTACGAAGTGGTAGATAACTCAATTGACGAAGCACTTGCAGGACATTGCACACATATAGAGGTTGTTATCAATAAAGACGAGTCGGTAACGGTAGTTGATGACGGACGCGGAATTCCAACAGATATTCACGAGAAGGAGGGCAGGTCTGCCCTGGAAGTAGTGCTCACCGTCCTTCATGCGGGAGGGAAATTCAGTAAAGACTCATATAAGGTTTCGGGAGGTTTGCACGGCGTGGGGGTATCCTGTGTAAATGCTCTTTCGTCGCACCTTATTGCCGATATTCACAGAGATGGAAAACATTTCCGTCAGGAGTATCAGAGAGGTATTCCGATGTACTCCGTCACTGTTATTGGAGATTCCGATAAAAGAGGTACAGAGATTACATTCAAACCCGATTTGGAGATCTTCACATTGGGTACCCGTTTCAATTACGAGATTCTGGCTACCCGTCTGCGTGAACTTGCGTTTCTTAATAAAGGGGTCCGCCTTTCAATTACAGATTTACGCGAAACCAATGGTGACATTAACGAAGAGGTTGAAGAGAATGAATCAAACGGTATTAAGTCAGATATTTTCTACTCCGAAGACGGGCTTCTGGAGTTTGTTAAATATCTCGATGGAACCAGGGATAAGCTTACAGAAAAGCCAATATATCTTGAGACTGATAAGACAGGTGTCCCAATTGAGATTGCAATGCAGTACAACTCGGGCTTCACCGAAAACATTCACTCATATGTAAACAACATCAATACAATAGAAGGAGGAACACACCT
>CAZPFI010000031.1:0-17075 GCA_964585795.1 uncultured Muribaculaceae bacterium
AAATCCCCTCAATAATTAAAAGAATAAATGATGTTAATAAATTAAACTCTATTGCCTAAAAAAATGAAAAGGATTTTCTTGCTCTCTCTGATTGCACTAATGATACCGGTTACTATGCCGGCAGCAAAAATAACCCACACAATTACAGGAAAAGTTGTGGAAAAGAGCAACGGGAAAGCGCTTCCCTTTGCAACAATTGCACTTCTGGATAATTCCAGCAAAATAATTACCGGTACCACCTCGTTGGAAGATGGCTCATTTCGTCTGGTTGGCCAGAGTGATGAGGAGTGTATTGTTAAGGTCTCTTTTATAGGATATAAGGACACAACTTTTACCGTTAAACAGCCGGGAAACGGGCAGCCGGTCAATCTGGGTACAATAGGCCTTAGCGTTGATGCTGTTGCTCTCAACTCTGCTGTTGTTACAGCAAGAGTCCCGGTGATTGAACAAAAGCTGGATAAGATAATAATGAATGTCTCCGAGGCAGTTTCAACACAGGGTAGTAACGCTATGGACATTCTTAAAAAAGCTCCCGGTGTGAGTGTAGATCCTTCGGGTAACATTTTGTTAAACGGTACCTCAGTGCAGGTTTGGATAGACGGCAGACCTTCCAATCTGTCGGGACAAGAGCTTGAGGCACTCCTTAGTGGTACTGACGGATCTACAATTGATAAAATTGAGATAATAGCACATCCCTCATCAAGGTACGACGCTTCCGGTGCCGGGGGTATTATTAATATTAGAACTAAAAAGAACTTTGCACAAGGAATTAACGGCTCTTTAAGAGGTTCTTACAATATTGCAAAAAGTGATAAGTTCTATCACGGTACAGATGGTACCCTCAATCTCAACTACAGGGCAGACAAGTCCAACACATCTGTCACTCTTAGTCCCAGATATAACCAGCATTACGAAAAGATAAGCACTTCAACAAATATGGGTTCGTCTTTTGTACTGGATGGTTTAAGTGATCTTTGGTATAACGGATCAGGGACTACAATGCGTTTAACCCACGACTATTTTGCCAACAAAAAGAATATCTTCGGTTTTATTGTTACAGGTATGCTAAGTGACGGAAAAAGTGGTGTTGGCCAAAATTCGGGCAGCTGGCTTTATAATAGCGGTGCCCTGGTTGAGGAGACAAAAACGGTTATCGATGGTGATGAGAGATTCGACTACATAAACACCAACTTAAACTATACCCATACATTTAAAGATAATCACGAGATAACTATCAATGCCGATTACGGCTATTACGACATTACAAAAAATTCGGGGCAGGAGAACATCTTCACTGATAATCTCGGAGATATTGTAAGAGATCCTAATATATTCAGAAGTAATTCTTTGCAGTATATAAACATCTTCTCTTTCAGGGTCGATTACGAGCAGATCCTGTGGGGGAAATATAAATTTGAGTCCGGAATCAAACTCGCGAGAAGCATAACCGATAACAATTTGAAAAGAGATGATTTTATTAATGGTACCTGGTCGCGAAACAATCAGTTAAGTTCCCTGTTTAAATATAACGAGGACATAAATGCCGTTTACCTGTCGGCAGCAAGACAGATAAATCCAAAAATAAGTGCAAAAGCTGGCCTCAGAGCAGAGATTACCGATGCAAAGGGTGAGTGGGTAAGTGCAGATACAGTAACCCGGAAGCACTACATTAACCTCTTTCCTACCCTGTTTTTGGGCTATAATCCAAATAAAGACCTGAGGTTTGGCCTCTCCTATACATTAAGGGTAAGAAGACCAAATTTCAGGCAGTTAAACCCTTTCAGGATATATATTGACGCTACTAATGCAGTTGAAGGAAATCCCGACCTGGACCCTCAGTTCAGCAACCAGTTCTCTCTTTCGCTGGGTATAAAAAGGCATCTGAACATCTCGCTTATAGGTCAGTTTACAAACAAAGCCATCATTCAAAGTCCCTATTTCAACCAGCAAACAGGTGAAAAACTCATTGTCTGGGAAAATTTCGGCACTCAGAATTTTACCGGCGCAGCAGTTTCTGTGACAGAATATCCGGTAACCAAATGGATGAATTTCAATCTCAATCTCTTTATGGCCAACCTCTCCAACACTTCGGGCGATTTTAAAAGTCAGTCGCTGTTCTCACAGGGGTATATGAATACAACATTTTTACTGCCAAAGAACTACAAAGTTGAGGTTATAGGCACATTCCAGTCGGGACTACCATACGGATATTTTACAGTTAAACCTTCGGGTGAGGTTACTCTCGGTTTTAAAAAAGGTTTTATGGAGAATCGCGGAAATCTGTCAGTTATGTTTAATGACATATTCAACACACAACAGAGCCGTGTTGAACTTAGAAACAGATCGGTTGAAGAGTACACTCTTACCAACGATTATAAAAGTCAAAGAATTACTGTAACTCTAAGCTATCGTTTTGGTCAAAGCAAAGCTATGAAACAGAGGAAAGTAGGAGAACTGGAGGAGGGCACCAGAGTGGGTACATCCAACTAGTTTATCCAGGATTATCATCTTTTCGATATCTTTTGAAATATTGTGCAACTTTTTGAGCGGTTAGTTCGTCTATATGTGTGAAAAGAATATTATGTTATACAAACTATTTTATATTTCACACTACTATGTCACACAAACTAACCGCTCTAATTTTAACATTTGGATTAGCATTCACATGTTTAACAGCAAAAAGCAATCTTACAATTTATGGTAAGGTAATTGAAAAAGAGAATGGGAAACCATTACCTTACGCTACAATCAGTATCCATACAAAGGATAATTCAATTATCGGTGGTACCATTACATCAGAAGACGGTACATTCAAATTAATCAACTCTTCGCTATCGTACGAAGATTGCAAAGTAAAAGTATCCTTTATCGGATTCCGGGACACATTGGTTCCTGTTCCGGGATTGGGGGATGATATTAATATGGACCTTGGAATTATTGCTCTTTCAGCTGATGCAGTCACTCTGGCATCTGCAGTAGTTACAGCCAGGGTACCGGTAATTGAACACAAACTCGACAAAATTATTATGAATGTAGCTGAAGCAGTTTCAACCCAGGGGAGCAACGCTCTGGACATTCTGAAAAAAGCGCCCGGAGTTAGCGTAGATCCTTCGGGAAATATTCTTCTTAACGGATCCTCTGTTCAGGTTTGGATTGACGGCAGACCTTCAAATATCTCAGGTGCCGATCTGGAAGCACTGCTAAGCAGTACAGACGGCTCAACTATTGATAAGATAGAGATAATTGCCCATCCGTCATCAAAGTATGATGCTGCAGGGTCGGGTGGCATAATAAACATCAGGACAAAAAAGAACTTTGCACAGGGGTTGAACGGTTCTTCCCGTCTCTCTTATAATGTTGCTAAACTTGACGACAGATACTATCACGGTGCTGACGCATCTTTTGTGATTAACTACCGTACGGAGAAGAACAATACCTCATTTACATACTCACCCAGATACAACGAAGTATTTAATACTTTCAACACAACAACTGAACTTAAAAACGGCAATACCATTTTAAGTAATACATTGCTTAACAGAGATGCACGCATCAACGGCTTCAGATTATCAAACGACTACTTTGCAAACAAAAAGAGTATTTTTGGTTTTGTAATAAACGGTATGTTGAGAAACTATCAGGAGGCAACCGGTGATGATACAGGAAGTCAGCTTTTCTATAATGGAAACAGGACCGGAAGTATAAAGACCATTATGGACAATGAATACAATTTCGACAACTTCTCGGTGAATCTCAACTATACACATATGTTTAAAGATAATCACGAGATAACGATGAATGCCGACTACTATTACTTTGACATGGAGCGTATAAACTGGCAGGAGAATCAATATTTACTAACCGACGGTACACCAACAGGCTCCGGTATATTCAGGTCAAATTCAAACCAGTATATTAATATAAAATCCTTGAAAGCAGATTATGAGCAGATTATCAAAAAAGATATAAAACTGGAAGCAGGTGCCAAGTGGGCACAAAGTACAACAGATAATAATCTCTTAAGAGAAGATAAAATAAATTCCAACTGGGTACCCAATAACCAAATCAGCACTAAATTCTACTATACCGAAGATATTATGGCAACTTATGTAACTGCCGCCAAAAATTTTGGTGAGAAGGTGACTCTTAAAGGTGGTCTGAGGGCCGAGCTTACAGTTGCTAATGGTGAATGGTTTACCGCAGATACGATTACAAAGAGTGATTATGTTGATATCTTCCCAACTTTATTTATTGGTTATAATCCAAATAAAAAATTAAAGTTCTCAGCATCATATACAAAAAGGATTCAGAGACCTAATTTCGAACAACTTAATCCTCAAAGATTTTACATAGATGCAACCAGTTCGGCGCAGGGCAATCCCTCAATTACTCCTCAATATTCTCACCAAATCTCTCTTTCAATGGGTATATCAAGGCATCTGAACTTTGCAATAAACGGACAATTCTTTGACAATGTAATTGTTCAGACTCCATCATTTGAAGCTGTCAGTGGAGAAAAACTTCTTACATGGGACAATTTCGGAACAATGAGCATGGTTGGTTTTAATGTTTCTATAACTGAATTTCCTGTCACTAAATGGTTCATCTTCAATGGTAATTTCAATGTTTCCAACCTTGATAGCAAGTATGGCGATTTTACCACACATAGAGTATTCACAAATGCTAACATCAACTCTACATTCCTTATTCCCGGTGATATTAAAATTGAGCTGTCCGGATGGTACAGGTCAGGTATTCCATACGGTTACTTTGATATTAAACCTCAGTCCGATCTAACTTTAGGTTTTAGAAAGGGTCTGTTTAAAAATAAAGGAACTCTTTCTTTGATGCTGAATGATGTTCTGAATACCAATAATACAAGAATCTCACTTGAAGATAATGTTTTTGACAACTATAAATTTGAGTCACACTATAAAAGCAGAAGGTTTACAGTAACTTTCAACTACCGTTTTGGACAGAGTAAAGCTGTTAAGCAGAGAAAGGTAGGCAATGTTGATGAAGCATCAAGAGTAAATGCCGGCAATTAATTGCCCGAAGCTTTAAGGGTGTTCTTCAGCAATGATACAATTGTCATAGGACCAACTCCTCCCGGTACCGGAGTTATAAATGAACATTTGGGTGCAACCTCTTCAAACGAGACATCTCCCACTAATTTGAAGCCGCTCTTTGTAGCGGCTTCAACTCTTGTTATTCCAACATCAATAACAACAGCCCCATCTTTCACCATATCTCCTTTTAAAAAACCTGCAACACCAAGTGCTGCTATTATTATATCTGCCTGCAGAGTATGCTCTTTAAGGTTTTTTGTTCTGCTGTGACATACCGTAACAGTACAATCTCCGGGATTGGCCTTTAGAGAGAGCAGATTTGCCATAGGACGCCCCACAATGTTGCTTCTTCCAATAATTACACAGTGTTTCCCTGAAGTTTCAATATTGTATCGCCGTAATAACTCAATAATTCCTGCAGGAGTTGCCGAAATAAATGCCGGAAGTCCAAGTACCATTTTACCAACATTAACAGGATGGAAACCATCGACATCCTTACGGGGATCTATGGATTCAATCACCTTTTGTTCATCTATGTGTTTTGGAAGTGGCAACTGAACAATCAGCCCGTCAATATTGCTGTCGCGGTTAATTTTATCAATATGTGACAGCAGCTCCTCCTGAGAGATTCCGGCATCCAGTCTTAAAACTGTGGAGTCGAAACCGGCCTGTTTACACGAACTCTCCTTATGACCAACATAGGTCATAGAAGCGCCATCGTTCCCCACGAGAATAGCTGCAAGATGAGGTCTCTTTCCTCCGGATGATACAATCTGTTGCACTTTTTGTGCTATCTCCGTTTTAATAGCGTCTGCCGTAGCTTTTCCGTCCAGTAATATCATAATATCTGTTATTTATCTCCTTCTTAATGACCCCATTGCTCTCATTGCTTTTGCAGTTCCGCCCCCTGCTGCACTCTTCATAATTTTGCGTGTATCATCAAATTGTTTCATCAGACGGTTAACCTCTGCAATTGAGGTTCCGCTGCCTTCAGCAATTCTTTTACGCCTGCTTCCGTTAAGCAGAGCAGGATTCTCGCGCTCTTTCAGTGTCATTGATAGTATGATTGCCTCTATGCTTTTAAAGGCATCATTATCCATATCGACATCTTTAATCGCTTTTCCCACTCCGGGTATCATGGCTGCAAGGTCCTTTATGTTACCCATCTTCTTAATCTGCTGTATCTGAGAGTAAAAATCCGAAAGAGTAAACTGGTCCTTTGCCAGCTTTTTCTGTAGTTTTCTCGCCTCCTCCTCATCAAACTGCTCCTGTGCCTTCTCCACAAGAGAAACGACATCTCCCATACCCAGGATTCTATCTGCAATCCTGCCCGGATGAAATACATCGAGGGCTTCCATCTTCTCTCCGGAAGACACAAACTTAATAGGTTTGTTTACAACCGCACGAATGGAAAGAGCAGCACCGCCTCTGGTATCACCATCGAGCTTGGTAAGGACAACTCCGTCGAAATTGAGCCGCTCATTAAAAACGCGTGCCGTCTCCACAGCATCCTGACCAGTCATGGAGTCTACAACAAATAGTGTTTCAGTTGGATTAACCGCTTTTTTAATTGCAGCAATCTCTGTCATCATCTCCTCGTCAATGGCAAGCCGTCCGGCTGTATCAATTATTACAAGGGAGTATCCCTCCTGTCTGGCTTTATTTATTGAGTTTCTGGCAATCTTCACCGGGTCTGTAACTCCCTCTTCGCTGTAAACAGTTACACCAACCTGATCTCCAAGTATCTTTAGCTGTTCAATTGCTGCCGGTCTGTAAACATCACATGCAACCAGCATACATTTAAGCCCTCTTTTATTCTTACAGTTCAATGCCAGCTTTCCACTGAAAGTGGTCTTACCCGAACCCTGGAGACCGGATACCAAAACAACTCCGGGACTCCCTTTTACAGATATGTCTGTGGCCTGGCTGCCCATCAGTTCGGTCAACTGGTCGTGGACAATTTTGGTCATCATCTGACCCGGCCTTACTGCTTTTAATACATTTTGTCCCAGAGCTTTTTGCTTAACATCATCGCAGAATGTCTTTGCTATTTTATAGCTGACATCGGCGTCAAGCAGGGCTTTCCGTATATCCTTAAGAGTTTCGGCTACATTTATTTCGGTTATGCGACCCTCACCCTTGAGAAGCTTAAAAGAGCTCTCAAGTCTGTCTATTAGATTTTCGAACATTGTAAAAAAAATTTGAGTGCAAACTTAACTATTTTTGCACAAAGGTCTTTAGAATTTTTCTCCCTTCGTCGTTAACAATTGACTCCAGGTGATACTTAACCAACTCGGAATGAAAAAGGTAGGGATCTTTTAAATAGATATAAGAACCATTCCAGGAGTAGATCTTTGCCATAGCCGATGTAAAAAACAGTGTCACCAGCTCTTTGTTAAAATTGTCCCTGTAAAGACCTTCGGATATTCCCCTCTCGATATTATCGTGAATCACTCTTGAATAGAAACTAAGTCTGTTGGTGTGATCCAGGACTTTAAGGTCGGGGAGATACTTTGATGAATCGCTGAGTAACAACGGCCCGATTGTCTCAAGAGTTTTATTGAGCATACTGCTGGTATGAAAAAGTGCCTCAATGGCATTTTTCCCCTGAGAGAGGGCAAGGTTAATTCTGAATTCAATGTCTTCAATTACATACTGCATAACAGTACGCATCAACTCCTCTTTACAATTAAAGTTGTTATAGAGTGTTTTTTTTGTAAGTCTCAGGGCAGAGGCAATTTCATCCATTGTCAGTTTGAGCCCTTTCTTTCTGAACAGCTCATAAACTCTTACAACATAGCGGTCTTTAGAACTTACGCGTGCCATATCTGATTGTTTAAATTATTGGGAGTAGTATTCCGGTGCAATATCTTTTTGATTATACCTCATTGCCATCACCTGGCCGTAAGCACCTGCAGATCTTATTGCAAAAATATCTCCCCTGCCGGTCTGAGGCAGCAGCAGATTTTTAGCAAATCTGTCACTCGATTCGCAGATAGGCCCCACAACATCGTATCTCATTTGCCTTTTGTCCGATGTCAGGTTTTCAATTTTGTGCTGGGCCTGATACAGAGCAGGTCTTATGAGGTCGTTCATACCTGCATCCAGGATAATAAACTTTCTTCCTCTTCCCACCTTTACATAAAGAACCCGGGAGATTAAACTGCCACACTGGGCAACAATTGCTCTGCCCGGCTCGAGATGAACTCTCTGGTGGGGTTTCTGAACAAGGTTTTTATTGATAATTGAGAAGTATGATGCAAAATCGGACAGAGGATTGTTAACAGGATCTTTGTAGTCTATACCTAATCCGCCTCCAAGATTGATGTTATTAACTGTCATCCCCTTATCTTCAAATGCATTGGTAATCTCATTAACCTTTAAGGCAAGCATTTTAAATACATTCAAGTCGGTAATCTGAGAACCCACATGGAAGTGCAGACCGGCAAAAACAATATTTTTACATCTTTTAACTGTGTCAATTACATCATCGAACATCCAGTGGCTTATGCCAAACTTGTCCTGAGAGCGTCCGGTGGTGATGTATTTATGTGTGTGCGCGTCAATATCGGGGTTTATCCTCAGAGATATTGATGCCTTTTTGCCCAATGACCCCGCCAGTTGATCGATAATTTCAATTTCGGGAATGGACTCACAGTTGAACGAAAAGATATCGCCCTCCAGGGCAAGTTTTATCTCTTTGTCAGATTTACCCACACCCGCATAAACGGTATTGGCGGGATCGAATCCCGATTCGAGGGCTAGTTTAACCTCGTTTCCGCTTACACAGTCTGCCCCCAAACCATAATCTTTAATGATGGAGAGTATTCTTGAATTGGCGTTTGCTTTTAGTGCATAATGAGCGTGGTAGTTATATTTCTTAAGCTCTGCAGTATATATATCCAAAGTTGTCCTTAGAAGGGATAAGTCGTAGAAATAGAATGGTGTTTCTAATTTTCTGAACCTTTCAATTGTCTCAGATGAAAACATAGTGTATTTTATAGATTATGATTTAATAGTGGCAAAAATAGTAAAAAAGTTATTCTTTCTTTAAATTATCTATCTTTGCAAAAAAATATAATTAAGATGAAACCAACAAAAAGAGAGTTACTGAAAGATACCATAAAGCATATTGATATTACGGGCTTCGATTCTTCGTACATAATTGATGCCATGAGAGAGATGTCTTTTTCTTCAAGAGATACTGCATCTGCCGCAGATATTTTTCAGATGATGATAAATGACAAAGAGTCTACAAACTGGCTTATTCTGGCAGGCAGTACATCTGCAGGTGGGTGTATGCAGGTTTATGTCGATATGATAAGATTTAAGATGATAGATGCTGTAGTGGCAACCGGCGCATCAATTATTGATATGGATTTCTTTGAGGCACTGGGTTTCAAGCACTATAAAGGTTCTCAGTACATAGACGACACTCATCTCAGGAGCAACTATATCGACAGGATATACGACACCTATATAGATGAAGAGGAGCTGCAGAAGTGCGATGCAACAATAAAGGAGATAGCAGACTATCTGGAACCAAGGCCATACTCTTCAAGAGAGTTCCTCTATGAAACAGGTAAGTGGCTTACTGCTAATTCGGTTAAAAAAAACTCCCTTATTCAGACAGCGTACGAAAACAATATTCCAATTTTCGTTCCTGCCTTCAGTGATTGCAGTGCCGGGTTTGGTCTTGTAATGCACCAGGTTGAGAGAATGAGGAGTATGAAACCTTATATGTCAATAGATTCGGTTGCAGATTTCAGGGAGCTTACCGAAGTTAAAATGTCTGCAAAAAGCAGCGGTCTGTTTATGGTAGGAGGCGGAGTTCCCAAAAACTTTGCACAGGACACTGTTGTTTGTGCAGAGTGTCTGGGTTTTGATGTGCCAATGCACAAATACGCAATACAAATAACGGTAGCTGATGTTCGTGATGGCGCATGCTCTTCATCAACCCTCAAAGAGGCGAACTCATGGGGTAAAGTTGACACAGCACACGAACAGATGGTGTATGCCGAGGCCACAACCGTTGTTCCTCTAATTGTAAGTTACGCTTATAACAAAGGTGACTGGAAAAACAGAGAGAGAAAAAATCACTCCCTGCTTTTCAAAGACGGAACAGCCGGAACAGGTCTGCTGTTTGGATAAATCTATCTACTGATGCTCCTCCCTCAGGAGGTCAAAAATTGTTTTTACGGGTGTAAAGGTGCTTAACGGAACTTCAACAAACAGGGTGTTCCATCTGCTCATTGCTCCGTTCCACAGACCGGGCATTTCAAGCGCTTTAAGTTCTCTTCCCTCCATGCTTTTATGTGTTATAAAGCCGGTTTCTGGGTCTGAAAACTCTCTGAGATTGAACTTAAACCCTTTATAATCTTTTACACAGCATACAATATCCACAGGGTTGAAATGTGTGGACTGTTTTAACATATCTGCTGTATTTTTGTCATTTAAATCCAGCTGTGCACTCTCGAGTATCTGCAGAGAGGTAGAGCCCTCGGCATCTCTTACAATAAAAGGGCCTCCACCGGGTTCTCCGGAGTTCTTAACCATTCCGCACACTCTGACAGGTCTGTTAAGCTTTGCTCTCAGATAATCCTTTAAAATCTCACCGGGTATCCGTGGTGTTTCGGTTGCCAGTTCTTTATCAAAGAAGTCAATAATCTCTTCTGCAAGTTCACTGTCAAAGCTGTTATCAATTCTCTCAAGATATCCGAATATCTTATCTCTCAAACCAATGAGAACTCCTGTAAGAATTTTCTTCCACTTTATGTTGTTTTGAAGATAATCCTCTTTAGAGATATTGTCAATATTTCTTATGATGATCAGCTCTGAATCTATTTCGTTAAGGTTCTCTATCAATGCACCGTGACCGGCAGGTCTAAACAGCAATGAGGAGTCCTTTGTGCGAAACGGTCTGTTGTTCAAATCCACAGCAATTGTATCGGTCGATCTCTTTTGAGTAGTAAATTCTACCTTAAAACTGCAACTGTACAACTTTTCAAGTTCGGGCAAAATTTTGTTTTTAAGCACAATAAAACTATCAAGATGCTCCGGTGAAACTGTAAACACAACCTCTGCCACACCCTCAGCATCTTTAGCATACCCTGCTGCGGCTATAAGATGCTCTTCAAAAGGTGTTCTTTGACTGTTTTTATAAGAGTGAAACTTAATCAACCCCTTAGGAAGCTGTCCGTAATTCAATCCGTCAGGCTCAAGCAGTGTCTTTATAACGGCTGCCTTATTTGAACTCTCGTCAATACCTCTGCTTTTTAAATCGTTGTAGAAAGCAAACCGTTGCAGGTTTTTAAAAAAACTCTCTCCGTTCTTGTTTCTCTCTTCTCCTCTCCCCTTTTCAATGGCATCCATCAGTTCATAAAGTTCTTTAAACATACGGGTTGCAGCACCGGATGCAGGAACAAATTTACAGATTGCACCACTATAACCGGCACATCTGTCAAGTGCTTCGTTTATCTGATTACCGGTAAGGACCACAACTCCTCTTTGGGGCGTGGCCGGTGCCACCAAAGTGCAATAAGGAAACCCCGATTCAAACATTTTAATCTGAGCAGCAACACTATCCGGTGAGATACCCATTGAATCGAGCTGTTTATAATCTTTTTCTGTAAACATATCTATCCTTTTATTACCTTCTTCATAATTTTCAGGAAACTTTCTGAGAATTCTCTCCTTAATGTGTAGCTGTTTCTAAGCTCATCAAATGCCAAAGGATTCTCCCTCAGCTTTCTGTCCTGGATCATTACCCGGAATCTGCCGGTTAACAGGCGGCTAATGTTTTGAATGCAATCTTCCGAAGGGTCAGTCTCAAACAAAGTTCTCTCCTCCCGGGGATATTCAATTGCAAACTCTTTAAGAGGTGTGATTGAGAAAAATTCCGCCAGATTTCTGACAGACAACACTGTTGCATTTATTTTGCCTTCCAGAGAATAACCAGCAATATGGGGGGTTGCTATTGTGGTTACCGATAGTAACTTTGTGTTGATTCGTGGCTCATCTCTCCACACATCCAGGTTAAGAGCCGATAATTTACCTCTGTTTTCAATAAGAGAACTTTCATCAATAACCTCTCCTCTGGAGGTGTTTATAAGTACTGTTCGCGGGTTTGCTTTTTTAAAGAAAGGGTTATCTATCATACCGTAAGTCTCATTGGTCAAAGGGACATGAAGTGAGATAAATCCGCACTTTTCAATAAGCTCTTCCAGCGGGTGATAATGAGCTGCATTCAGCGATGAACGGTTTGGTTTAAAAGCGTTTGTGATGTCTGTTTTTACTCCGCTGTTTTGTTTGAAACAGAGAGGGTCGCTCTCCAGCATTTTTCTGAGAGGAGGGTCGCAACGCAAAACATTTATGCCCAAATCATGTAATAAAGAGGATAACCTCTCTCCGACATTCCCTGCACCTACAATGCCTATTGTCTCACTCATGATATCCCTTTTGAGATTCGTGGCCATCAGGAACAGGGTTGTAAGAACATACTGAACCACCCCGCCGGCATTGCAACCGGCAGCAGTATAAACAGCAACAGAGTTGGTTGCACAATAGTGAGAATCGATATGATCATCGCCTATTGTGGCACTGACTATACATTTAACACTACTCCCCTCCAGAAGTGAAGCGTTACATTTTGTACGAGTCCTTATTATTAAGGCATCCGACTCCCTTACACTCTCCTTACAGATTAACTCTGCCTTAAGGTAGCTGACATGGAAGTATGGTTCCAGTACACCTCTTATAAAAGGGATATCCGAATCAATCACCACTTTCGGTCTTGATGTCATACTATCTTACAATTATCTCTTTAACTACCTTCTCTCCAAGCTTATTGTTAATCTTATCAACAATAATCTGCCTTTCGATAAAGACTCTGTTTCTTGCAACAGCGGTGGATATTCTGCAAAATAACCTCCCCTCTTTTAGAAATTTATCTAAGGTAAGTTGCGCTGTCTTCTCTCCTACAACCTCATCCCACGCTTCAAAAACACGAATACGCTCAATACCCTTTTCCAGCCCCTCGCTTTTGAGAAACTCATCGAACAACTCGCCAAGCAGCATAACTCTTTGTCTTCTCATAATATCTCACCCGATAAAATTTCCAAAGATTTTGAACTACCGTTTATCTTGCCCAGAATGTGCTCAACCCTGGTTTTATTGCTGTCCGTAATAAAAATCTGACCGAAAAAGTTGGAAGACACAAGAGATAGCAGGGCCTCAACTCTCAACATGTCAAGTTTATCAAAAACATCGTCCAGCAGCATAAGAGGAGCTTTACCGTGTATCTGTTTAATAATTTCGAACTGGGCAAGTTTCAATGATATAAGAAATGTTTTCTGTTGCCCCTGAGAGCCGCACAGACGCAATGGGTGTCCATCCATAAAAAACTGAAGATCATCTCTTTGAACTCCCAATGTGGTATATTTCAACAATCTGTCTCTCTCCCGGTTCTGCATAAGAAGTGTTTGGAGGTCTCCCGATTTAAGATCGGAATTATACTTAATGTCTATGGTTTCGCTGCCTCCTGACAGTTGTTTGTAGTATTTAGCCAGCAGTGGAAGCAGTCTTTGTGTAAACTCCTCTCTTTTTTCAAAAATGTACGAAGCATTATAGGAGAGTCTTTCACCGAAAGTATCAAGCAGTGATTGGTTTACCTCAATCTCTTTAAGATGTTTGTTCCGCTGAATAAGTATGTGATTGTAATTCTGGATACGCCTGAGGTACTCCTTGTCCAGCTGTGATATTATTGAGTTGAGAAATTTACGCCGTTCATCTCCCGATTCATTAATTAAAGATGTATCATATGGCGAAATCATTACCATTGGAATTAAACCTATATGGTCCGATAATCTTTTGTATAAACGTGAGTTTCTTTTCATCTGTTTATCACCTTCACTCCTGAGTGACATTGAGATGTTTTCGCTTGTATTGTCCTCTCTTACATACTCTCCGTTTAGGAAGGTAAAATCTGTTCCATACCTGATGATATGATGGTCCAGATTGGAGAAATAACTCTTGGTCATTGAGAGGTAATAAACAGAGTCCAGCAGATTGGTCTTGCCGGAACCATTATTACCGGTTATACAGTTTAGCTTAGGTGAAAATTCAACTTCGGCGCCAGAGATATTTTTAAAATTATTTACGGTAATCTTCCTTAAATACATCTGTTAAAAAATTATCAAACAAAGTTACAACATTTATCAACTTTATATTTGACATTCGACAAAATATTGTAATTTTGCACCTTTCTTAAAAAAAGCATAAATGTCAAAGAAAATCAAACATCAAGATCCCGAGGAGTCGGTGGAAAATGTACTGAATGTTGCTGAACAATTTATTCAGAAACACAAGAATATACTTATTTACTCCGTAGCTGCAGTACTGGCAGTTGCCGCAATCGGTTTTGCATACCAGCAACTATACAGAAAACCGCTTAAAGAGGAGGCGCTTGCACAAATGTTTGCAGCAGAACAATATTTCAGGGCAGACAACATTGAAGCCGCTCTTAATGGCGACGGTAATTCTCTTGGTTTCAGGCAGGTAATTGAAGAGTACGGTTCTGCCGCACCAAGCGCTGTCTATATGTATGCAGGAGTTTGTGAATTGATTTTGGGAAATAATCAGAGTGCAATTGACTATCTTAAAAAATACAGGTCCAAAGATGACATTATGAAAGCAAGAGCTCTTTGTAACATTGGTGACGCATATGCGGGACTAATGGATAACAAAAGAGCCCTGGACTATTACCTTAAGGCAGCATCTACCGCCGACAATATCTTTGCAGCTGGTTACCTGATGAAAGCAGCAATTATGCAAGAAGAGATGGGTAACAATCAGGCCGCCATCGAACTTTACGAGGAGATAAAAATAAAGTACCCTCAAAGCATGGAGGGGTTTGACGCCGACAAACACATAGCCAGAATAAAACAGTAATCATTCCGGCTGTAATTTCTACAGATTATGGGAAGAGCTTTTGAGTTTCGCAAAGAGAGGAAGTTAAAGAGATGGGGTAATATGTCCCGTGTCTTTACCAGACTGGGAAAGGAGATAACCATGGCTGCCAAAAGCGGCGGCGCGGATCCTGATAATAACCCCAGACTCAGAGCTCTGGTATCAACTGCCCGTTCCGAAAACATGCCTAAAGACAATATTGAAAGGGCTATCAAGAGGGCTGTAGAGAAAGATCATAACGATTACAAAGAGATTGTTTACGAGGGTTACGGGCCTCACGGGGTCGCTTTTTTAATAGAGACCGCAACCGACAACCCAACAAGAACAGTTGCCAACATAAGAAGTTATTTCAATAAATACGGTGGCTCTTTGGGCACATCCGGCAGTGTCGAATTTATGTTCGAACACAAATCAGTATTTAAAATAAAAGCAGACGCATCCGTTGATATAGAGGAGCTGGAGCTGGAACTTATCGATTTTGGTGCAGAGGAGCTTTTTATGGAAGAGGAAGAGTTGGTAATATATGGCTCTTTTGAATCCTACGGTTCAATTCAGAAGTTTATTGAGGAGAGGGGTTTTGAGCTTATAACCGGTGGATTTGAAAGGATTCCCAATGTAGAGCTGAAACAGCTTGAGGATAGCCACAGAGTTGAACTGGAAAAGCTTATTGAGCGTTTCGAAAATGATGAAGATGTTCAGAATGTTTACCATACAATGGCCAACCAGACTTTATAAATAATTATTAATCTATATTCTATTTACTGTCATGAAATTATCGCATATTGAGCATATCGGTATCGCCGTTAAGTCTTTGGAAGTATCCATTCCTCTTTACGAACAGCTGCTTGGCCAGGAGTGTTATGCAATTGAGGAGGTTGCTGAGCAGAAGGTAAAAACTGCATTTTTTAAGATTGGCCAGACAAAAATTGAACTACTTGAGAGTACCGACCCCGAAGGTCCGATAGGTAAATTTCTTGAAAAGAAAGGAGAAGGTGTACATCACATTGCATTTGCCACCGAAGATGGTCTTCAGAAAACTCTCGATCAACTATCTGAACAGGGCATTCAACTAATTGACAAAACTCCGCGGAAAGGAGCAGAAGGTATGAATATTGCGTTTCTCCACCCCAAGTCTACCGGCGGAATTCTTACAGAACTTTGTGAAGACCCAAAACAATAATTGCACAAAACATATTAAACATCATAATAATGAGCCAACAACTAGAACAGGTAAAAGCACTTATTCATCTCAGGGATAAAGCACGCCTGGGGGGAGGTCAGAAAAGAATAGACTCTCAGCATAATAAAGGTAAATTCACCGCACGCGAGAGGATAGAGATGCTGCTTGATGAGGGCAGTTTCGAGGAGTTCGACATGTTCGTTACACACCGGTGCACCAATTTTGGGATGGAGAAAGAGACATTCCTGGGAGATGGAGTTGTGACCGGGTACGGAACCATAGAAGGACGCCTGGTATATGTTTTTGCCCAGGACTTTACTGTTTTCGGAGGTTCTCTTTCCGAGAGCTTTGCCATGAAAATCTGTAAAATAATGGATCAATCCATGAAGATGGGTGCTCCTGTAATAGGTATTAACGACTCCGGTGGCGCGCGAATTCAGGAGGGTGTAAATGCTTTGGCCGGTTATGCGGAAATTTTTCAGCGGAATATCCTCGCTTCCGGTGTTGTGCCTCAGATTTCAGCAATTTTCGGCCCTTGTGCCGGTGGTGCGGTCTACTCCCCTGCTCTCACCGATTTCAACATAATGACAAAGGGTACAAGCTATATGTTTCTTACCGGCCCCAAAGTTGTTAAGACAGTTACCGGAGAGGATGTAACACAGGAGCAGCTTGGCGGCGCCAGTGTTCACGCCACAAAGAGCGGTGTTGCCCACTTTGCTGTTGAGACAGAGGAGGAGGGAATACGCGTTATCCGTGATCTTCTCTCATATCTTCCTCAGAACAACCTGGAAGAGCCACCAATTGTTCCAACCACCGATCCCCTGGACCGCCTGGAAGACTCACTCAATGAGATAATTCCT
>CAZPFI010000032.1:0-16818 GCA_964585795.1 uncultured Muribaculaceae bacterium
AATGTTAAGCGAGTCCAGTTCTGGGCATACTGTTTTAAGATCGCAGTAAACAGAAACACACTTTGCAAGCTCGTTCCAGTAGTACGCATTATCCCTTATTCCGGTGTTAATAAAGAAATGCAGCATCCTTAACTTAAACTTCTTGTTCTTTTTAATCTTGTTCTCGTAAAAAGGAATAATGTCGCTGTAGCGGATTCCAAGTCGGGAGGTATAAAATTCGAATTTAGGCTCCTCTTCTGCAGCTATTCTTATGCCAATTTTGCAGGGCTCATTAATATGCTGGTCCAGTTGATCGAACTCATGCATGTTATCCAGTACGGGAACTACATTACTCCATCCGTTATTCCTCAGATTTGCAATGTTTTCTATATAGATGTCCTTTTTAAACCCGTTGCAAACAATATAAAGATCTTTATTAACAACTCCGGTCTCAAAAAGTGACTCAATAAGATTAAGATCAAATGCCGAAGAGGTCTCTATATGTATGTCATTTTTAAGCGCCTCCTCAAGAACAAAGGAGAAGTGAGAGCTCTTTGTACAGTAGCAATAGTGGTATGCTCCCTTGTAATCTACCTTTGCCATTGCTACATTAAACATCCTTTTTGCTCTTTGAATCTGGGATGAAATCTTTGGCAAATAGGTTATCTTAAGAGGTGTACCGTATTGCTCAATTATATCCATTACAGGTATGTCATGAAAATGCAGCTCTCCATCCTCAACCTTAAACTCGTCCTGTGGAAAATCGAATGATTGTTCAATTAAGTCTATATATTTATTCTTCATAATGATGATGTAACTAAGCTGGATTGGTAATATTTATATAAAGTAACTTGATTGGATTATTTTGAATATGCAAATATATCTTTTTTTTATTTTTTTGAAAAAGAGAATTAATTATAATTGCTATTTTTGTTAAAATATAATTAAATGTCAAGGTATAAAGGTATATTTCTCCGGCTCTTATTAAGCACATTGCTTTTTACCCTTCTCTACTCTTGCAGTATGGTAAGGGTAATTCCCGAAGGGAGCAGTATGCTCAAAGAGAACAGGATAGAGGTACTGAATACCAGGGCGGTCAAACCGGGAGATCTAAACTCATTTCTGAGACAACATCCAAACAACGCATTTCTGTTTGGTTGGAACCCGTTTTTAAGTATTTACAACTGGAGCAGTGGTAAAGAGAGAGGTTGGGACAGATTTGTGGAGAAGATAGGACAGCCACCTGTAATTCTCGACAGCTTTCTGGTTGAGAGGAGCCGGCTTAATCTGGTAAACCACCTTGAATCGACAGGTTATTACAACTCCCGTGTAACCGATACCATAATTACATCACGCAAGAAAAGCAAAGTAAAATATTTTGTTGAGGTTGGCAAAAGCTATATAGTGGATGAGATAACCTACATTATCCCCGATACTTCAATCAATAAAATTGTGGAGGAGCATAAAAAAGGATCGCTTATATATATAGGTATGCGGCTATCCGAAAAAGAGCTCGATACGGAGAGCGAAAGGATTGCATCATTACTGAGAGAGAGAGGATATTACAACTTTTCAAAAAACTTTCTCTTTTTCGAAGCTGACACCACTACAAAAGAAGGTTTTGCTCATCTTTATGTAAGAGTCCAAAACTTTACAAGGAATGAGACACCTCGTGATGCCCGTCCGCACGAACGCTTTTTTATTAGAAATATCTCTGTCTATCCCGATTTCGACCCTATGAGAAGTCGTGATGATTCAGTTGTGAAACTGAATCTTCACAGAGTGGATGATATTAATATCTATTTCAGAGGAGAGAAAAACATAAGAACTTCAGTTCTTGCAAAGCTCAACCAATTAAAACCGGGAGACCTCTATAACGAGAAGGAGGCGACAAAAACCTACAACAGGTTTGTATCATTAAGATACTTTTCGGGAGTAAACATTCAGTTTGATGAGGTCCCTGCCCAGAGTAACATCGGCAGAAGAGAGGTTGACTGTGCAATAAGACTCACACCCTCTAAAAGTCAGGGGTATAAACTTAACCTTGAGGCCTCCAGTAATTCAAATAATCTGCTTGGGGTATCTCCCGCTATTTCGTACTATCATAAAAATCTGTTTAAAGGCGGGGAGTGGTTCACTCTCGGCTTTATGGGAAATTTCCAGTTTAAGCTGAACGACCCTATAAGATCTACAGAACTGGGTATATCTGCCGGTATATCTTTGCCTAAGTTCTTCCTTCTCCCCGATACACTGTTCCGAAACAGCGTTCCAAGAAGCGATTTCAATATCGGTTATAATTATCAAAGCAGGCCCGAGTTTACACGAAACCTCATAACATTCAACTACGGATACAACTGGAGAGAGGGAGAGAGATTATTCTATGTGTTTAATCCTATACAACTTAATATCATTAAGTTGTTCAATATGAATCCCCAGTTTTACGCCTCACTGATGGATCCTTTTTTGAGAAACGCTTACAAAAATCACTTCGACCTTGGTTCGGGAGGTACAATTTTTTACACCACCGATGCATCACCCATTCCAAAGCGATCTTTCTTCTATGTGCGTTGGACTACCGATATTGCAGGTAATCTGTTAAGTTTGTTTAACTCTGCATTGGTGACAGACTCAACAGGTTATAAAACCGTATGGAACACTCCCTATTCACAATATGTAAAGAGCGAAATTACAGTTGGTTATACATGGAGGATTGACAGAGGTCACTCTATGGCATACCGTTTTAATGTTGGGGCAGGTCACGCATACGGCAATTCAAAAGTTTTGCCTTTCGAAAAACTTTTTTATGCTGGAGGTGCAAACAGTCTTAGGGGATGGCAGGCAAGATCTGTAGGCCCGGGTTCGGCGCCGGTAGATACAACATTCTCTATCCCCAATCAGACTGGAGACTTAAAATTTGAGGTAAACGCAGAGTATCGTTTCAAAATGTTCTGGAGTTTTGAGGGTGCACTTTTTGCCGATGCCGGCAACATCTGGACATCCAGAAGTGAACCCGGAAAAGAGAGTGGCCTTTTCAGGTTTAAGGATTTTCATAAAAGCATAGCATTTAACTGGGGTGCAGGCGTAAGGTTAAATCTGGAGTTTCTCATTTTGAGGATCGACCTGGGAATGATAGCGTACGATCCGTCAAAAACAAAATGGGTGGGACCGCGAGATTGGTTTAAACGCGACACCTATGCTTTACAGTTTGGTGTAGGGTATCCTTTCTAATCCTCAAACAATAGCTCTCCAAAAAACAGAGGAGTGTGAAAATTTGGTCTCTCGGTACCTATCGGGTTCCATGAGAGATAGTGTCTTTTGGGAAGATCATCTCCGCATTTGTAAAAATTTGCCTTGACGCTTCTACCCCTAAGCGGCTCTATCCGGTTGAGAGAGAATAGTGATACAGGTAACGCAATTGTAATTCTCCACTCGAAATCACCCTCTTTTGTGTCAAAACCCTCATTACCCAAAGTAGAGACTCTTCTTATCTGGCTGGTAACATCATTTCCAAAGCGGGTTCTGTTCTGACGACCGGCACCCCCTGCGAAGGTGCCGACGCCTATACAGTTAAGCTCCAGATTGTAATATATAGAATCGGTTGAAGAAGGAATTATAAAAAACTCAACACAAGAGTCTTTATATGGTGCCGAACCCTCATCCTCTGTATAAAACGCTCTGATATATCTCTCTTTTACAACATATTGAAGATATATTTCATCGTTAGAGTATGCTATTCTGAATTTAACGGATGGCTTTTCGGGGAACTCGTCCCAGTTTACAACATCCAGATTATGAAAAGGTACATTAACACTGTCCAGCATTCTCTCAATGAGAGCCACCGGAGGTTTCACACATGGGAAACTTATTCTGGGAACCTTTAGCATTTTATTATCCTTACTCTCTATTGAGTTGCTGATAAAACCAAATAAAAAAATGAGTGATGCAATAATCAGTTTTAAAAACATAACCTGTTTCAGTTAAGCACTCTTGCGCACTTTGTGTCCCGATACTCCATAGTAGAGGATGAACAGATAAATTGGCAAAGCAATCCAGTAAGAGTTTTGTGCACCTGCCCAATCCTTGATAAATCCGTACAGGGTAGGTATAACAGCACCACCTGCAATTGCCATTACAAGAAACGAAGAACCGGTTTTGGTGAACTTGCCTAGATCTGCTATTGCCAGAGGCCAGATTGCCGGCCACATCAATGAACAACCCAGAGCCATTAGTGCAATAAACCAAATTGACATCTCAGCAGGGGTAAATACCACTAGTATAGCACCTGCAATGCCAAGTAAAGAGCATATAATGAGGGCCTTGCCCTGGCTTAAATACTTTGGAATGAATATTATTCCGCAAATATAACCTATAACCATACCAATCGGGGAGATAGCTGCGTATGCAGATGCATTTGGTAGCTCCAGCCAGGTAGCATAATCTACAAGTGTACCCAAAGCCACTGTTTCAACTCCAACATAGAAGAAAAGAGCCAAAGCACCAAGCAACAGGTGAGGAAATTGCCAGATTGAAGTTTTGTTTGCTGCATAAGCAGACTGGTTGGCATCATTGGGATCTTCACCGGCAGCTTTAACTTCCGGCAGCGGTGCCATAAGTGATACCACTCCCAAAAGGAGGAATATACCTATTATAATATAGAAAGGCAGAAAAAGATCGGAGATAAGGGTGTCGGTTGTGTTCTTGCCTATTACTGCAGCAAGAAAAACAGGAGCTACAGGCCAGGCAAGTTTATTGCAGATTCCCATAATGGAAATTCTTCTTGCGGCACTTTCAATTGGACCGAGTATTGTTATGTAGGGATTAACCGATGCCTGTAAAAAAGTATTTCCTATACCGCTCATAAATGAAGCAACAAGGAAAAGGACAAAACTCTCTTTTCTGGCAGAAGGAATAAACAGAGCAAATGCAATTGCAAACAGCACAAAGGAGACAGCCATTGTTCTTTTATAACCTATCTTTTTAATAACCATCGATGCCGGATAACCGAAAATTAAAAATGTTGAGAATGTTGCTGCAAGTATCAGATAGGACTCTCCCGACGATACTCCGAGAGTGTTCCCCAACACTGGAATCAGAAAAGAGTTAATACCCAGTGCAAATCCAATTGCAAAAAACATCATACCGATAAAGGCAATCGGTATCAGTAAGTTTCTCTTGTCGTTCATATATATAAGTTTAAATTGTTACTCTGTATTATTACTCAACATTATGCCTGACAAAAAGCTCAATGGCCTGGTACTCTGCCATTCCAAGTTTGTCGAACAGCACTGCAGTATTGTGGTTTCTCTCCTCGGCTCTCTGCCAGAACTCTCTTATGTCCGACCCGGGGAAGAGTGGCCTGTCTTTCTGTGACTGGTGTCTGAAAATTGCTTCTCGTTTGATGTTAACCTCTTCGGGACTAAGCGGCACAGCCATGTCGGCATCTGCAACATCCCACTCCTGCCAGGCACCTCTGTAGAGCCATACTCTGCAATCCTTAAACCACGACTCTCCCTTGAGTTCGTTTAAAGCTGCCAAAATTGCCTGAAGACAAACCCGGTGTGTCCCGTGAGGGTCACTGAGGTCACCTGCTGCATAAACCTGATGTGGTTTTACTTTTTGAAGAAGGTTTCTCACTATTTCAATATCCTCAGGCCCTATAGGTTTTTTCTTAACTCCTCCGGTTTCGTAAAATGGCATATCCAGAAAATGAACTCTCTCCTCAGGGATTTTCAGATATCTGCAGGCGGCTTTTGCCTCTCCTCTGCGAATGGCACCTTTGACTGCCCTTATATTTGCAGAGTCGGGCTCTCCGGGATGTTTGGTGCTTAACTCTTCCAGAGCATCCTTATAAACCTTTGCGCTTAAATGGCTGTCAAATCCGTATATGCTTGAGCTGTCACGGATAAAATCCAGAAACCTTATTGCATCATGATCGAAAACCGCAATATTACCCGATACCTGGTAGGCCAGATGAACTTCGTGCCCGTGTTCGGACAGGCGTGCCAGAGTTCCTCCCATAGATATAACATCGTCGTCGGGATGGGGCGAAAAGATAATTGCTCTTTTAGGAAAAGGGAATGCACGCTCGGGACGGGTGGAGTCATCGGCGTTTGGTTTACCACCGGGCCATCCGGTAATTGTATGTTGTAAATCGTTAAACGCTTTTATGTTTATTTTACTTGCAGGGCCCTGCTCAGTTATCAGATCACTCATACCGTTGTCGTTGTAATCTCTGTCGGTAAGTTTAAGAATTGGTTTATCCAGTTTTTTACAAAGCCAGAATACCGCCTTCTTCGTGAGAGTGTCATCCCAGACACACGGACCGGTTAACCATGGAGTTTTAATTCTGGTCAACTCAGCTGCAGCAGCCATATCAACAAGCACCTCAAGGTTTTCGTGCTTCTGAAGATAGGAGAGAGGGTTTTGATCGTTGATAGTTCCCTCTACCAGTTTGGCGATTGTACCTGCTTTACCTTCACCCCAGGCCAGAAAATAAATTTTGCTTGCCGAGAGTATTGTCTCAATACCCATGGTTAGTGCATGGAACGGAACATACTCCACTCCAAAAAACTCCGAGGCGGCAGCTACTCTGGTATTGTGGTTTAAAGTTATAAGTCGGGTTCTTGAGTTATAGTGCGAACCGGGTTCGTTGAAACCCATGTTGCCGATAACCATTATGTCGATACCGTTGAGTGATGCTATCAGAGATTCCAGGTTTGAGCAATAGTCGTGCAAGCTCTCCTTATCTATCATACCGTCAAGAGCGTGAATATTCTCCTTTGGTATATCAATAAAATCGAAGAGATACTCTCTCAAAAAACGGTAATGACTCTGCAGCTCCTCTTTATCCAGTTTCCAATATTCGTCCAGTGTGAATATGTGAACATTTTTAAAACTGAAGTAACCTGAGCTATTAAGTTTTACCAGCTCTTCATAAACCTGAATTGCCTGTGAGGCGGCACTCAGCCCAAGAACTGTATGGCGTCCCTTTGAATCTCTCTCTCTTATTTTGTCGGCGATACTTTGTGCAACCTTTTTTGTGGCTACATCAGACTCTTCAAAGATATCAACCGTTATCTTCTCATATCTTTTAGTAAAATCTGTATTAATAATCATATGTGTGGAAATTATTTATTAAAACCTTTGAGTGATTCTTTTATTGCAACCAGAGAGGTAAGCAATCTCTGAACATCAGAGAGCTTTATCATATTTGCTCCGTCCGACAATGCCACAGAAGGATCGGGGTGTGTCTCCATAAAGATTCCGTCTGCTCCTGCTGCAATTCCGGCGCGTGCAATAATAGGTATAAGAGGAGGAGAACCGCCGGTAACTCCCGAACTCTGGTTAGGTTGTTGCAAGCTGTGGGTTACATCCAGCACAACCGGATATCCCAGCTCCTGCATTTGAGGAATTGACCTGAAATCTACAACAAGATCGGTGTAACCAAACTGACTCCCTCTCTCAGTAAGCATAATTTTATTGTTTCCCGCCGAAGATACCTTCTCGGCCGCAAATCTCATAGATGAGGGAGAAACAAACTGACCTTTCTTAATATTCACATACCTGCCTGTAAGCGCTGCAGATTCCAGCAGGTCGGTTTGTCTGCAAAGGAATGCAGGGATTTGCAGAATGTCAATATTGTAAGAGGCAGCAAGTGCCGCCTCTGCAGGCAGATGTATGTCTGTTATAATAGGTATATGTAACTTCTCTTTTATCTTCTGCAGAATCTCAAGAGCTTTTTCATCGCCAATTCCGGTGAATGAGCTGTTTTTCGATCTGTTGGCCTTACGATATGAGGCCTTAAAAATAAAAGGGATTGATAAAGAGTCGGTAACCGATTTAAGTTCCGATGCTGTTTTGTAGGTAATCTCTTCTGTTTCAACAACGCAGGGACCTGCTATCAGAAAGAAAAGATCCTTGTTAAGATTTTTAATGTACTGTATATCCCCTAATCTCATAGTGCCCCAAAATTAGACAAAAAAACTAATCTTTATTATATTTTAACCACATAGATTTAAGTCTTTTTTTAATCTCTGCCTCTTTGGAGTTCTCACCCGGTGTATAAAAGAGAGCATCCTTCAACTCCTGAGGCAGAAATTCCTGATCTACAAAGTTGCCGGAGTAGGAGTGTGCATACTTATATTCAGAGCCGTAACCCAAATCTTTCATAAGTTTTGTGGGAGCATTTCTTAAATGCAGAGGTACTGATAGATTGCCGCTCTTTTCAACTTCTGCCATGGCTGCATCTATTGCCATATATGCAGAGTTGCTCTTTGGTGAGGTAGCAAGATATATTGCAGCTTGAGACAAAATGATTCTCGATTCGGGCATACCTATTTTATGTACCGATTCAAAACAGGCCTGAGCCAGCAGAAGCGCATTGGGGTTGGCCAGTCCTATATCTTCAGATGCAAGGATTATCATTCTTCTTGCAATAAACAGAGGGTCTTCACCACCTGCAAGCATTCTTGCCATCCAGTATAAAGCACCATTTGGGTCCGATCCGCGAATGCTTTTAATAAATGCAGAAATTATATCGTAATGCTGCTCTCCACTCTTGTCATATACTGCAATATTCTCTTGCAGAACATCTGTAACATACTTGTTGTTTAATGTAACAATCTTGTTACTATTCTGACTGGAGACTAATAGATCAATTATATTAAGGAGTTTTCTTGCATCGCCACCGGAAAACCTGTATAGTGCCTCTTTCTCCTCAATTTTAAATTTAATATTTTTAAGAACAGTATCTGTTTTAATTGCTCTTTGCAGTAATTTGTCAAGATCTTCAACATCCAGACTATTAAGCACATAAACTTGACACCGTGAGAGCAGGGGAGTGATAACTTCAAAAGAGGGGTTCTCTGTGGTGGCTCCAATGAGTGTTACAGTACCATCTTCAACAGCTCCCAGAAGAGCATCCTGTTGCGATTTACTGAATCGGTGAATCTCATCAATAAAGAGAATAGGCCTCGATTTATTGAAAAGAGTATTGTTTTTTGTCTTGGTAAAAATCTCTCTCAGATCTTTTACTCCAGAATTTACTGCGGAAATTACATAAAAAGGTCTGTTAAGTTGGTTTGCAATTATCCTTGCAAGCGTTGTTTTGCCAACTCCGGGCGGACCCCATAGAATAAATGAGTAAATATTGCCGGTTTCTATCATCTTTCTGATAACCGCTCCTTTGCCAACTATATGATTTTGACCAACATAATCATCAAGAGAGAGAGGTCTCATCCTCTCGGGCAGGGGTGGTACATCAGTTTTATTTAACATAATATAAATTGTGTTAATTATCTCTTCTACGCAGTTGTCTAATGATTCTGGCAATAATGTTCTCAATAGATTGATCGGGTTCTATTATGTTATAGTCCTCCCAGAAGTACTCATCAGTAAAGTCATTTACTCTCGATGATAATATATCCCTTTGACGAACCCTGTGCTGAGGATCTATTTTTCTCTCTTTTTCGGAAATATCCGTAACAGCAATTTCGGAACCCAATGTATATGTACTCCTGAACCACCTTCTTTCCCACCTTGCATTAAACCTCACCTCGGTTCTGGAGTAATCGAAATGCCATACTCCATCAATCTCTTTATAATTTACAAGGTAATTTGCACTTAAAACATCCATTCTTAGTGTTGGCGGTTTCCTTCTTACAAAATAGTTTGTTGCCTCCGGGCGGTTTTCGACATTCATTGCAAACTCAATCCTACCAATTGCAAAAGTCTCAGACTCAATATATATCTTTCCCCGGAAATAGATATCTTCCAGGTTTGGAAGTTGGTCGAACTCAATTGCATAGAAGAATTTGCCGTCAATTGTAACCGGCTCTGCCATTTTAAAGGAGTATACCTTCTCGAGAAGCATATAATCGGTACCCAGGAACGGATCTTTAACTATATCGAGACTTAGTGCCGATGTAGGCCCTCCCTGATATCTAACCAGCAGAGTATCAATGCGGTTTACATCATAACTCCCTCTCGATTTGTATATACCAATCTGGTCTGCCCTGTAGCTGTTATATGCAGCTTTGTTTATGTCGAGAACTGCCTCATTTATAGAGACATAATTAGACCCTTTTTTAATAGTTTCACGGTAGAAAGCGGTCATTTGCAGCGGTATAACGCTAAAATTTTTGTTTATTCTGCCCAAAGCCATCTTAACAATAGATGCGGCATCCTGCGGACGGATGGTAACCGGGCGCAGGGTTATTGTGGCCTGCTCCATTCTTACAAGTAACTCCCGGCCGTTAAAGGCAGAGAGAGGTATTTTCTGTGATTTGTATCCCAGATACGATATTAATAAGGTATCGGCCTTAAGATCATTGGGAACCTTAAGAACAAAAACACCCTCAGAATTGGTTACATTACTTATATTTGTGGTGAGCAGATGTATTGAAGCAAAGCCAAGGGCCCTTCTGGTACCGGCATCCTGTACCCTGCCGGAGTATGAGATAAAGTCCTGTGCAGTTACAAAACCTATTGTAAGCACAATGGCAATAAAAGTTAAAAAAACCTTTTTCATAACGGTATTTGTTATGTCATTAATTGCGAATTTACGATATTTATAATATTATATAAACGATTGAGATTAAAAAAAGTTAATTTCGCGCACTAAATAGATGTAAGATGGGCAGAAGAGACAAAGAGTTGTTAAAATCGGTTGAGATAGAGAGTGTTGCTGCAGAAGGGAAATCAATTGCCCATGTAAATGGCAAGGTTCTGTTTGTACCCTTTGCCGTACCCGGCGATGTTGCAGATATTCAGGTAAAGAGCATTAAAAAGGGGTATATGGAGGGTAGTGTTGTCAACTTTATCAAGTACTCCCCTTTGCGAATAGAGCCATTTTGCAGCCATTTTGGAGTGTGCGGAGGGTGTAAATGGCAGTCTCTCCCCTACTCTTTTCAGCTGCAATTTAAAGCTCAACAGGTTGTAGATCAGCTAACAAGAATAGGTCATTTGCAACTTCCGGAGGTTCTTCCCATTATGGGATCTCAAAAGCAAACCCACTACAGAAACAAACTGGAGTTTACATTCTCTTCCAAAAGGTGGATTGAGACCCTCTCAGAAGCCGAAGATCTCTCTGATGAACAGCGTCTTGGGCTTGGGTTCCACATTGCAGGGCTTTTCGATAAGGTTCTGGATATAGAGACCTGTTATCTTCAGCCATCTCCCTCTAATGAGATAAGATTGTTTATAAAAGAGTATGCCATTAACAACAATTTGTCGTTCTTCGACCTTCGTCAGCAGACCGGATTTCTAAGAACATTAATTATTAGAACCTCCTCAACCGGAGATGTAATGGTAACCGTTGTTTTTGCAAATGAGCATAAAAAACATATTCAACAATTACTGCAAACAATACAAGATAATTTTAATATTATTAGTTCTTTAAACTATATTATTAATAGTAAAAAGAACGATTCAATTTCGGACCTTGAGTGCCATAATTTCTCCGGATCTAAATACATCTACGAGAAGATGGAGGGGCTAAAATTCCGTATTGGCCCTAAATCGTTTTATCAGACAAACTCTGCACAGGCATACCGGCTGTACTGTGTTGTGCGGGAGTTTGCCTCTCTTACAGGCAGTGAGACACTCTACGACCTTTATACAGGAACCGGAACAATTGCCCTTTTCCTTGCAGAGAGAGTCAAAAAGGTTGTTGGCATAGAGTATGTAGATGAGTCAATTATGGATGCTGAGATAAATGCAAAAGAGAATAACATAAACAACAGCAGCTTCTTTGCCGGGGATATGAAGGATATACTAAACCAACAGTTTATTGAACAGAACGGCAAACCGGATGTTGTGGTTCTGGACCCACCCAGGGCAGGTGTCCACCCCGATGTTATAAAAGTTCTGCTGGAGTGCAGCCCCAATAGGATTGTTTATGTAAGCTGCAACCCTGCAACACAGGCACGGGACATTGCTGCAATGACTAATCAATACAGAGTTGCAGCAGTGCAGCCGGTTGATATGTTTCCACATACACATCACCTGGAAAATGTTGTTTTATTAACCAAAAATACAGATATTTAACAATTGTTATGAGTACCTTTAGTTTAGATACAATTTGCGCCATTTCTACTATCACCGGAAGGAGTGCTGTTGCCGTTATAAGGGTTAGCGGAGCAGATTCTATTACAATTGTTGATAAAATCTTTACACCTCTTAAAGGGGGGGCGCTTAAAGATACCCCCGGCTACAGATTGCGATTTGGCAGCATATCACATAACCAAAGGGTGATTGACGAAGTTATTGTTTCGGTGTACCGCACTCCCCACTCATACACCGGAGAGGATATGGTGGAGATATCGTGTCACGGATCGCCATATATTCAGCAAGAGATACTCACCCTGCTCTCTTCCAATGGAATAAGGCCTGCCGGCCCCGGTGAATTCTCGCAAAGAGCTTTTCTTAACGGCAAAATGGACCTTGCACAGGCAGAGGCGGTGGCCGATCTTATTGCATCGGAGACCAGTGCTGCCCACAAAATTGCAATGGACCAGATGAAGGGAGGATTCTCAAAAGAGCTTAACCAAATGAGGCAGTCACTACTGGAGATAGTCTCACTAATGGAACTTGAACTGGACTTCAGCGACGAAGATGTGGAGTTTGCAGACAGAGAAAAATTAGACGAACTATTACATCAAGTGATTGACCATATATCTGCTCTTATAGAGTCGTTTAAGCTTGGTAATGTTATAAAGAACGGGATACCTGTAGCCATTGCAGGAGCAACAAATACCGGCAAAAGCACTCTGCTTAATGCCCTGCTTGGCGAAGAGAGGGCAATTGTATCGGACATTCACGGAACCACAAGGGACTTTATTGAGGGTTTACTCAATATTCAGGGGGTTGCATACCGTTTTATAGATACTGCCGGGTTAAGAGAGACTGCAGAGAAGATAGAGATAATAGGCATTGAGCGCACTTACAGCAAGATAAAGGAGGCAATGGTGGTTATTCTTATGCTGGATGCAGAGAGGCCCGAGTTTTTCTCCCAGGTAATTAAGCAGTTAACAAAAACAATTGATAAGAGCAATCAGAAAATTATTGTTGTAATAAACAAGACAGACACCATCTACCGCTTGGTTGAGGAGAAAAACGGCGGTAAAAAGACAGATAACCAACAGGAGAGCATAATAAAAGAGTTCTACGACGAGGTTGAACAGCTTTGTGCCGGTAACCAATTAGAGCCGGTGGCCATTATTCCCACAGCTGCAAAGAGCCATAAAGGGCTGGAAGAGCTTAAAAACGCACTGCTGCAGTGCAGGGAAGATTCACAGCATTTAAACTATCCTACTCTGGTTACAAATGTAAGACACCTCCACGCACTTAAAGAGGGCAAAAACGCTCTTTTACGTGTTGTTGAGGGGATGAATGATAACCTCCCCACCGATCTTCTTGCCCAGGACATAAGAGAGAGCATATTTCACATTGGTGAGATTGTGGGAGAGATAAACACCGAGGAGATACTGGGCAATATATTCAGTAAGTTCTGTATAGGTAAGTAGCATAAAACATTATAATATTGGACAGTATAGCAGATAAGCTAAAGTATTTAATTAAGAGCAGAAAGCACAAAAACAGCAAACTGCTCTACTATACCGTTAACGGAATAAGATGGTATCTCATACCCCGTTTTGTAACCCAGTTTACAAAAAGATACTACATGCACTGCTTTAACAGGATGGACCCCCGGCAAAAAGAGCTTATACTGCAGCGGGTAAACTACTATAACAAGATATCTGCACCGGTAAAATGTGCTATAAATGAAGCAGATGGCACAGAACTGGTGACATTGAACCGCCTTAAACCGGGTGCTGTGCTTAGCGGAAAGAGGACAGGAAGCATGTATTTCTTTGATGCTTACCAGTATATGAGATATTTTAAAAGAAGTAACCGTGCCGGCTTCCTCTTTGGAGACATAACCTATGTGCCCCGGATACCCTCTTTTGTAAAGAGCCGCCCAATAAAGGGAGATAACAGCTACTCGGTACTGCTTCCGCTTGATAAAAACAGGCACTTTACCTTTGTAAAAGACAAAATAGAGTTTACAGACAAGAAAGATATGCTCATTGGACGCGCTTTTGTAGATCAACCCCACAGAATCCGCTTCTGGGAGCTCTATTTCGGCCACCCGATGTGCAACCTGGGCAATATTAACAGAAAACTGGGTGCAAACCCTCAATGGAATGTCAGCCCCATTGCAATAGACGACCATCTACACTATAAATATATTCTCTGCCTGGAGGGAAACGATGTGGCGTCGAACCTAAAATGGGTAATGTCATCGAACTCTATAGCCGTAATGCCCCAACCGGTTTACGAAACCTGGTTTATGGAGGGTACCCTCATACCCGGATACCACTACATAGAGATTAAACCAGACTACAGCGACCTCATAGAAAAACTGAACTATTACACCTCCCACCCCGCCGAAGCTCAAAAAATAATTGACAATGCACACGAGTATGTCAACAGGTTCCGCAATCATAAAAGAGAGGTAATAACCGGGCTGATTGTTGCAGAGAAATACTTCGGTCAAATTTCTACTTAACATAATTTTTATTATTTAAGCCCCTTCTCTCCACTTTTCATCATTCTCTCAATTTGTGGCAAAAATGCAAAATTGTGCAACTATTTGATTCATAATTATTATGAATTTAAAAACTTTTTGCATTACTTTGTAAAGCCCTATTAATCAGAGCGCATCTGAAATTCACCTAACCAACATAAATAAAGATGAGACAAAATGGACTAAACACACTCCTTGCCCTGCTCATTTTAGCAGGGTTTTCTCTGTGCCTCTCCTGCGCATCCCTCTCCAGAGGACAAGTGCAAGCGCTTAACAAATTCAGTAACGCCTGCGACAGCTTTAAGAGGTACCCTTCACTCCTGTTTAAGGAGGTAGCCGAAATCCGTTTCGAAAGAGGTTTGCTGTACGCGGCATCACTTAGTGACCCGCAGAACAGAATTAGTGAACTCAACTCCATTCAGCGGGCATTTGATAACGATATGTCCCTTGCAAAAAAGTGCGATGCATCTCTGGATATTCTCAAAACTTACTCAAATGCACTTAAGGTCCTCACCGCAAACGGCAGATGGGAGCAGCGCGGCAGAGAGTTCAGGGCTTTGGGCAAGACACTCGATTCCCTGGTGCTTAAGGTTAACAAACTGGAGCTTTTCAGAGAGCCGTTGCCCGTTGGCATTGGCAAAAGCGCAGGAGTAATTGTAGCATACGGTGCAGAGCAACTGGTAAAGAGTAAACAGCACCGCCTCACCCGAAAGTTTGTTGCAGAAGCCGACACCCTTATTCAAACTCTGGTTATCTCCCTCACTGAGGCCCTGCGAACCCCTGCTATTACCGCTATTTTCCAGAATGAGGGCGCAGGGCTGGAACGCAGCTACCATAGCTTTCTTATGGCTGCAAATGAGACCTCAGGTAAACAGACAATCTCCCTGCCTCAATACGATCGCCAATACCTCAATCTGCTTCAAAGATCACAAAAGCTCACTTACGAGAGAGGGTACATTACCGCTGCTGCAAAACGGCTTGCAACTACCCATACACAGCTTAAAGAGAGTATGATTAAAGGGAAAAAGGCAGATGAACTGTATAACAAGTTGCAGCAACTGATTGAGTCCATTGAGACGCTTCAAAAAGAGTTTAAAGTGATAGTATCTGCCATTTAAAAATGAAGAGTATGAAAGAGAGTAACCATAAAAACACAGAGTTTGCCAAAGAGCTGGCAATAGTCCGTCATGCACTGGCAAAAGCAGAGGAGCTGAGATTTGCCCAAGGGCTTACAAATGCACAGAAAAAGGAGCTTGAACAGTGCTCTTTGGAGTTAAGAGACCGGGAGAGAGAGTTGATTGCAGAGGTGGGCAAAGAGATAGCAGCTAAGATTGAGCTTAGCGGTCGAGAGCTTGAGGAGATTGCCAAACAGATTCGCCTTAAAAACGCAAAAATAGGCAAAACCACAAAGGTGCTTAACTCCCTGAGAGTAATATCCAAATATCTCTAACTTATTAAACAGGTGGTTTAATTATAGTATTTATTGTCTTTACTATTGGTCATATACTATTAATATCATAAATTTACACCAGATTATAAATAACTTAAAACTATACAATGAAAACTTATAAGAGATTATTAGGTGCATTTTTTGTGATATTGATTTTCAGTCAATTGACATCGTGCAAAACATCAGGAAAGAGCGATTCCGCAACAGATCCATTCAATAACGGTACAAAAGAGAGGAACATGATAGTTGTCATAAGTGACATACATCTGGGTGCCGATCTCACCTACGCCGAGTGTAACAAGAACCTTGAGGGCCTTGAACAACTGCTGAAAAATGTAAAAGCGTCAAAAAATGTGAAAGAGCTGGTAATTGCAGGAGATTTGGTTGATGAATGGTTTGTACCTGCAACTATTGATACCTATAAAGGGCACGATCAGGCACATTTTGTACAGCGCATAGCAGAGAGCAATAAAGGTGTGTTTGATGCTTTAAACAGCATTATTGAAGAGGGAAAAATTGAGGTAACTTATGTACCCGGTAATCACGATTTAACCGTAACAGAAGAGAGCATTAAGCTTATCCTCCCAAATATTAAACAGGCGCGTGATGCCGAACTGGGCCTTGGAACCTACTCTCCCGAAGGATTCCCTCAAATAGCAATAGAGCACGGACACCGCTATAACTTCTTCTGCGCCCCGGATCCATTCTCAAATCAGGATATTGCCCCCGGTACAATATCGCCTCCGGGATACTTTTTTACAAGAATAGCAGCCCTGCATGTTATTCAGGGCTTACCTCAACC
>CAZPFI010000033.1:0-16780 GCA_964585795.1 uncultured Muribaculaceae bacterium
TGGCTATATTGTTGTAAAACCGGCCACAGAATCGCTTTATAACCTTTACTCATCTCTCTCTTTTGGCACAACTCTTTTTAATAATACTTTAACCTTACAATGCTCATCTTTTTTATCTGAAATCGAACACATTTGCTCATATAAAACACTGAATAAATTAATAGAAACCAAGCTCAATTCACATGATTTATTCAAATTGAGAGAAAAATCGTTTAACAAAAGTCTATTTCTTTGGACTGAAGATATTCTCAAGTACTCTATTACAGAAGCACTGTACAGAGGAGGAGTATTTAAGTGTTATAAAACCGATTATGCCAAAGATAGTGTTGGAGACAAAATAATTTACTTTATAGCATATCCTGATGATATTAGTGTTGATATTATTAAAGTAATTGAGCATAATGCTCAATGTGAAAATCATTTATATTATCTTATCGAACAAATCACCACAATATTCTCAAATGCTAAAACCATAGTATTTGAAGGTATTTGCCCATCTGTCTCAGCCAACCTCAGCAAAAATGTACATATTAAAACCAAGCAAAGAGCTGGTTTGTTAAAGACATTTACTGACCCATACGAAACAGAAATAATTTCAAATTTTACCATTTCTCTTCCAATGGAGTAGCTCTCTGCACTAAAACAATAAAGGATGTTCCACGAGGAACATCATTTATTTATTTAAATGTCAGATATATAATGACTATCTTCCAAAATAAACCAAAAGTACAGATATGTCAGCCGGTGACACTCCTGGTATTCTTGATGCCTGGGACAAAGTCTTTGGTTTATGCTTAATCAGCTTATGACGAGATTCTGTCGATATTGATTTAAGTGCTGCATAGTCGAAGTTATCAGGAATTTTAATCTCTTCAAGCTTAAGGATTTTCTCAGCAATTCTTTTCTCTCTCTCAATATAGCCCTGATACTTGATTCTTATCTCAGAAGATTGAAGAATTTCATCCAGCACAATATCCATTGATCTCTTTTGGGTTCTAATTATATCGTGTTGATATGGCAACTGTATAACTGACTGTGGTTGTGTAAAGTGAGCATAATATGTTTCTCGTGGAACATTTGATATTAGTGAGTTTAATGTAACCTGGGGACGGGAAAGTATCTCTGCAATTTTTCTTTTTGTATTTATTTGTGTTGTCCCAACAGATTCAAGATAACTATTAATCTCTTCAGGTGAGACTGATGTGTTTTGCATATAATTCGTAAGACTTTCTACAGATGAATACTTTTTCAACATTAGCAAAAGCCTCTCCTCTGTTGCCAATCCTATCTTATGACCAGCCTCTGTTAAACGCATGTCAGCATTATCTTGTCTTAATAGTATTCTGTATTCTGCTCTTGAGGTAAACATTCTGTAAGGTTCATCAACTCCTTTTGTAACAAGATCGTCAATAAGTACCCCAATATATGCCTGATCTCTTTTAAGAACAAAAGGTTCTGAGTTATTTATGTTTAAATGGGCATTTATACCTGCGATTAAACCCTGTGCTGCTGCCTCTTCGTAACCTGTTGTTCCATTAATTTGACCTGCAAAATAGAGGTTTTTAACAATTTTTGTCTCCAGTGTATGATATAACTGCGTTGGAGGGAAGTAATCGTATTCCACTGCATATGCAGGGCGGTAAATGACTACATTTTCAAGACCGGGTATCTCTTTTAGTGCGCGATATTGAATATTCAGAGGTAAAGACGATGAAAAACCTTGTAAATAGTACTCATTTGTGTTCCAACCTTCAGGTTCAAGGAATAGTTGATGACTTGATTTGCCGGCAAAAGTTTTTAGTTTATCTTCAATACTTGGACAGTACCTTGGGCCTTTGCCGGATATTTTACCTGAAAACAGAGGAGAATCTGCAAAACCCTCCCGAAGGATGTCGTGAACCTTACTGTTTGTATGAACCATATAGCAGTTCATCTGCTTCGTCCCCTCCTGTATTGGAGATGTCAAGTTAAGGTAAGAAAACTTCTCCGGCTGTATATCTCCCTCCTGAATTTGCAAAGCATTTTTATTAACCGATCTGAAATCTACTCTTGGTGGAGTGCCGGTTTTCATCTTTTCTATTAAAAATCCTTTTTCTTTAAGCTGCTCAGAAAGGTCCAGAGAGGGCATCTCCCCTATCCTTCCTCCTTCTACGCTGCTGTTGCCAATATATATCTTGCCATTTAGAAAGGTTCCTGCTGTTAAAATTACTGATTTTGAATAAAATACGGCACCTAGTGTAGTTTTAATTCCTGCTACTCTTTCATGCTCAAACAGAAACTCTTTTGCAGTGTCCTGCCATAGATGAAGATTACTTGTGTTTTCAAGCACATATCTCCAGTTTAAAGAAAAATGTTGTCTGTCGCATTGCGCTCTTGGACTCCACATTGCCGGGCCTTTTGAGCGGTTCAACATTCTGAATTGTATTGTTGAAGCATCGGTAATAATGCCGGTATATCCACCGAGGGCATCTATCTCTCTTACAATCTGCCCTTTAGCAATTCCGCCTATAGCAGGATTACACGACATTTGGGCTATTTTACCCATATCCATTGTCAAAAGTAATACCTGCGACCCCATTTTAGCTGCCGAAAAAGCAGCTTCACAGCCGGCATGCCCAGCACCTACAACTATTATATCGTATTGATTATCCATTAACTAACAATTTTAAAGCTCTCTCTTCTGTCAATCTCATCAAACTCTTTTCATCTTCCTTTTTATCATTATATCCAATTAAATGAAGAATTCCGTGAATTAATACCCTGTTCAGTTCGTGGGAGAATTCTGTTTTGAATTTTTCTGAATTAGTTTTTACTGTTTCTATACTAATAAACAAGTCTGAATTGATAAAAATATCATCGGAATAGTCAAAAGTTATGATATCTGTGAAATAATTGTGTTTTAGATACTGTTTATTAATACTTAAGATATAAGAATTGCTACAAAATATTACATTAATATCCCCTATTCGTTTAGCCGGTTTAACCACAGAGAGATGATTTACAACGGTTTTAATCCAATTGTTGTATTTTCTCTTCTCTTTTAGCGCAAATTTTGTATTTTCTCTATGGTACCTTATCATAAAACTAAACCAAAAATTAAGTAAATTGTTCTTTATAAAAAAAGATATCTCTCTCATTTTTTATAATACAATTTTTGTTTAACATAATATTTATCGCTCAGAAAGAAGGTCCCAAAACTCGACGGCTCTTCTTGTATGTGGAATTACTATTGAACCTCCAACCAGATTTGCAACAGCAAAAATTTCCAATACCTCTTCTCTGGTAACTCCATTCTCAAAGCATTTCTCTAAATGATACTTTACACAATCATCGCATCTCAAAACCAGTGAAGAAACCAAACCTAACATCTCTTTTGTTTTTATATCAAGTGCGCCATTTTCATAAGTTCTTGTATCCAAATTAAAAAATCTTTTAAAGAACATATTACCGGACTCTAAAATTACTTTATTCATCTTGGCACGATATGTGCGGAATTGTGCGATTTGATTCATAGCAAATATTTTTGCAAAACTACAAAATAAAAGTAAACCTTATTTTTATTACTTATGTCTAAAGTTACTGTTATAGGTGCCGGAAATGTTGGTGCCACATGTGCCAATGCAATGGCAAACATGCAGTTTGCTTCGGAGATTGTTTTGTTAGATATCAAAGAGGGGTTTGCAGAAGGTAAGGCTACAGATATGATGCAAACCGCCAAGCTTTACAAATATTATACAAAAGTAAGGGGTGTTACCAGGGATTATGAAGCAACAGCCGGGTCTGATGTTGTAATCATCACATCGGGTCAGCCAAGGAAACCCGGAATGACTCGTGAAGAACTCATTGAAACAAATGCAAATATCGTCAACTTTGTTGTGGAGAACTCTCTCAAATTCTCTCCTGATGCTATAATAGTAATGGTTTCGAACCCAATGGATACAATGACCTATCTTACAATTAAAAAAACTTCCCTTCCAAAGCATAGAATAATAGGTATGGGAGGCATACTTGACAGCAGCCGTTTTACCGACTACTTAAGTATTGCTCTGGATGTTCCTTCAAGTGATATAGAGGGTATGGTTATAGGTGGACATGGTGACACAACAATGATTCCTCTAGTCAGATATGCAAGCTACAAAGGGATACCTGTAAACAAATTACTTTCAGAAGATAAGCTTGGCAAAGTTATTGCAGATACAATGGTAGGTGGTGCAACATTGACAAAATTGCTTGGAACATCTGCCTGGTACGCACCCGGAGCTGCAGGAGCCGTTCTTGTAAAGTCGATAATACTTGACGAAAAAAAAGTATATCCCTGCAGTGTATATCTAGAAGGTGAATATGGCCAGAATGATATATGTATGGGTGTTCCGGTGTCGATAGGTAAAGGTGGATGGGAGAAAATACTTGAATTTGATCTTTCTCAGAGTGAACACGATCTTTTTAAAAGAAGCTCAGATTTAGTAAGAGCTACAAACAATATTTTAAAAGATATGGACATCATATAATTTAAAATATTTTCGCATCTTTGCATCTGCAAATTTTAAAGGGGTATTAGCTCAGCTGGCTAGAGCGCTTGCATGGCATGCAAGAGGTCATCGGTTCGACTCCGATATGCTCCACAGTTTTTAACAATTTAAAGGAAATTCTAATACGCTAACAATGTAGTATTTAAGATTATTTCCATCATGTTTATTAACAATAACTTTTGGTAAATAATTATTTGTTTTTAAATTTACAGTCCTAAATAAATCTGAACATACTCACAGTTATGGAAGTAAAAAAGACACCAAAGGCAAATCTAGAAGGCAAAAAGCTGTTATTCAGGGAAGTTGGTCTCATTATAACACTGCTTTTAGTTTTAGCAGGATTTGAATACAAGACTTATGATAAAAGCATCTCAGAACTTGCAGGAAACACAGCTGCATTAGTTGAAGATGAGATGATACCAATTACCAATGAAACTCCGCCTCCACCACCGGAGATGCCAAAGATTCCTGTAGTTTCAGACGAAATAATTATCGTGGATGATGATATGAAGATAACCACAGATCTTATCATCAGTACAGAAGATAACAAAAATCTTGGTGTGGAGATCAGAGAATATGTGCAAGGTCGCAGAGAAGAGGTAGTTGAGGAGGAAGATATACCATTTATGTTGGTAGAGGAGAAACCAAAATTTATGGGTGGAGACGAACAAGCATTCACCCGCTGGGTTGCTGAAAGATTGGTTTATCCTGAGATTGCAAAAGAGAATGGAGTACAAGGCCGTGTTTTTATTCAGTTCAGGGTAAATACAGATGGAAGTGTAAGCGATGTTAAAGTAATAAGAGGTGTTGACCCATCGCTTGACAGAGAGGCAATTCGTGTTGTTTCGATGTCTCCAAGATGGACACCTGGAAGACAAAGAGACAAGCCGGTAAGAGTTGTTTATCAGTTTCCTGTTATCTTCCAGTTAAGATAAATAATTAAATCGCAATTTACAAAAGGCTGCCTCAATAGAAGCAGTCTTTTTTATATTAAATAAATATGGAAAAAACCGTATTGGTTGGAGTTTGCTACTCTGCAGAAGAGGAGAGTAGAGTGAAGGAGTATCTTGATGAGCTTGAATTTCTTGCTGAAACAGCAGGAGCTGTTTCAGAGAGACGATTTATTCAAAACCTTGAAAAAGCAAACCCAAAGACTTATATAGGAAGTGGTAAGATAGAGGAGATTAAAACCTATATCACAAATAACCAAATAAAGTTAGTGATATTTGATGATGAGCTTACCCCCTCTCAATTAAGAAATATTGAGAGAATTCTTGAATGCAGAATACTTGACAGAACCAATCTTATCCTGGATATTTTCGCGCAGAGAGCAAAAAGTGCCTATGCTAAAACCCAAGTTGAACTTGCTCAATATCAGTATCTTCTCCCTCGCCTTACCCGTATGTGGACACACTTGGAGAGACAAAGAGGCGGAATTGGAATGAGGGGTCCGGGAGAGAGCCAGATTGAGACTGACCGGAGGATAATTTTAAATAAAATAAGTCGTCTTAAAGAGCAGCTAAAGAAGATTGACAGGCAGATGTTTTCACAAAGAGGGAATAGAGGTTCTCTAGTAAGAATATCTCTGGTTGGTTATACAAATGTTGGTAAAAGCACACTTATGAATCTTCTTGCAAAGAGTGATATTTTTGCAGAAAACAAGCTTTTTGCAACACTAGACACAACAGTCAGGAAGGTTGTAATAGAGAATGTTCCATTTTTATTAAGTGATACGGTAGGCTTCATTCGCAAACTGCCTCATCAGCTTGTTGAGTCATTTAAAAGTACTCTTGATGAGGTAAGAGAGGCCGATATTTTACTTCATGTGGTTGATATTTCTCATCCCAATTTTGAGGAACAGATAGGGGTTGTCAGGGAGACACTAAATGAAATCGGGGCCGGTGAGAAACCCGTTCTGTTTATATTTAACAAAATTGATGCTTATAAATATATTCCTCAGGATGAGTATGATTTTAATGAGAAAAAACCTGAGAACTACTCACTTGCAGAACTAAAAAACAGCTGGATGAATAATGAGCACGCCCCATGCATCTTTATCTCTGCAAGAGAAAAAACAAATATAGATAAACTAAGAAATGACTTATATAAAATGGTAGCAGAGATACACGCAGGACGCTATCCTTTTAACAATTTTCTTTGGTAATACTCTATTTAAGTCCCTTTGCTTTTTTTATCTCTTTTACTACTCTCTCTTTTGGCAGCTCCTCCACTACTCTGCCGTTAAACCCTTTGGTTGTTGTTGCTGAAAATAGCGAATTTATAAGTGCTTCCTCAGTTGCTTCTATTGTTGCAAGAAACAGCGCAGACATCGAGTGATTGTGAAGCTCTTTAGGGGAGTAAAAAGGTGTTGACTCGTTAATAAGATTCTCTTCAGCAACAGAAAGAGCTATAACATAATCGCCGCTTCCATTTGATGCAATTCCTCCAGTTTTTGCAAGACCCAACATTGCGCGCTTGGCAACTCTTTCGAGGTTTCTTGATGTAATGGGAGCATCTGTAACAACTACAATCATGCACGATCCATCCGAATAACTCTCAATATCTCTTTTAAAGTCGTGCTTTTCTAAAATTCTACCTACAGGTACTCCGGCTATTTCCAAAACTCCCCCATAATTCGATTGAACTATAACGCCGACAGTATATCCTCCCAGAGTTTTTGGCAATACTCTCGAAGAGGTGCCAATACCTCCTTTATAACCAAAACATATTGTACCTGTTCCGGCACCGGTTGAGCCCTCCTGTACAGCACCACCTGTGGCAGAATCGATAGCATCAAGAACATCCTGCGGTGTTATTACACGGGCTCGTATATTGTTAAGACTACCGTCATTTGTCTCTCCAACAACGCCGTTGACAGAACCGATGTTTGAATTACCATCCTGTTTTAGAGTGTAAGTAATAAGGGCATCAAGAGCCGCTGCAACACTTAATGTATTAGTAAGTATAATAGGGGTTTCAATATTGCCAAGCTCTTTAACCTGTGAATAACCTGCTAGTTTGCCAAATCCGTTACCAATATATATGGCAGCAGGTATTTTATTCCGAAAAATGTTGCCTCCGTGTGGAACTATAGCAGTTACACCTGTTCTTATATCATCGCCTTTTATTATTGTTTTGTGCCCTACTTTTACACCAGGAACATCTGTTATGGCATTGTGTGTGCCTGTTTTAAAAATTCCTGTCTCAATACCGTAATCTCTTAATCTGTTTTGTCCGCAGAGGGATGAGATTAGTAAAACAGTTAGAAGTAAAAGTGTTAGCTTTTTCATATACAAATATTTATTTAGTTAATATTCAAGAATTTTGAAATAATATTCAAACAATCCTCCGGTTGCTCAATGAAAGAGCAGTGACCACTTTTATCCAGCGTAATAATATTATGCCCGGGCACAAAACCTGCAACATCAGATACTCTCTGCGGAGTAATGAAAGTGTCGTAAAGACCAAAAATAAAGAGTGTGGGTACTTTATTCAATTTTATAAAGGCAGTGTTGTCCTCTCTCTCCATTAATCCTCTGATTGATGCAATAATTCCGGCAGGGTCATGTATCTCTGCTGCTTCTGTAATTTCGAGTGTTTTCTGCTCAAACTTTACACGGTTATCAGGTGCAAATAATTTAGGCACAAACTTTCTGGTTATCATCTGAAGTTTATTGGCCTCTATAAGGGCTATCTCTCTTTTACGCTCTTCTATCTTTTCCGGAGAATCGACAAATGGAGTTGAGTTTATAAGAATAACGGAATCAACTCTGTCTGGAAACAATTTTGCTGCCTCAATTGCAATATATCCTCCCATAGAGTGACCGATTATTGAACACTTACTTACATTAAGCTTATCAAGAACTGCAATAAGTGTCTGTGAACAAAACTGCATTGAGTTTACTGTTGCCGATCCGCTTAACCCGTGCCCTGGTATATCTGTTGATATTACATTTAAGCCCCTCTTTACAAGCAGCTCGCAAAACTCGTCCCATATATAAAGGGTTTCAAGGTATCCGTGTAACAAAAGAACTGTTCTCTCCCCTTCCCCTCTGTGGGATATATGAACCGGTATGCCGTTACAAGTTGCAAAAAATTCCATCTTACACTATTTAAAGTAAAATTAATAGAAATTATAGTAATTTTGTTCTTTGATGTATTCTATAACAAAATTACCAAATGAAAACTTTTAAAAAATTATTGTCTTTTGCTGCTGCTCTTGTTCTTTTTTTATCTCTCTGGGGTTGCAATAAAGAGCTGCAACCCATTGTTCTTACAGGCTCATGGGAACTTGATACTGCATCTGTGATAGTTCACATCGTATATAATAATGAGGTTGCTGCAGATTATCCTCAGACAATTACTTTTCTTCAGAGAAACATCCATAATATCCGCAGGGAGATAATGAAACCAAAAACCATAGTTTTCCGGCTTCCTAACATTACTGAATCGTACTATAATCTGGTTCCGCTGCCGGTAGTAGGCACATATACTCAGGAAAACGCTTATTTTACCATTGTTAACGCTATGTTTCCCAACGGCATATCCGGAGCTTCGGATAATATAAGACTTGAACTTTACTACGACAGAGACCACCTGATGAATATTTTGTACCTATTGCTTACAGACCAGGACGATCACCCGTCTGTTTATAACTCACTTATTGAAACTTATCATGGAGTTGGCTCTTACAGAAAGGTAAATTAGTCTTTTATTTTAGCTTTAATAAACTCTCTGTTCAATCTTGCAATATGTGATATTGAGATGTTCTTCGGGCACTCAATCTCGCATGCCCGTGTATTTGTACATGCACCAAACCCAAGTTCATCCATCTTTGCAATCATAGCTTTAACCCTTCTTGCCGCCTCTATAATTCCCTGTGGCAGAAGTGCCAGCGAGCTTACTCTTGCAGCCACAAAAAGCATTGCCGAACCATTCTTGCATGTTGCAATACACGCACCGCACCCTACACAGGAGGCAGCATCCATGCTCTCCTCAGCATCATCTCTTGGTACAGGTATTGTGTTGGCATCGGGAACTCCTCCGGTATTAACAGAGACATATCCTCCCGCCTGTAATATTTTATCCAAAGCATCCCTGTCAATAATGAGATCTTTAATAACCGGCATACTCGCAGAGCGCCAGGGCTCTACTGTAATTGTATCGCCATCTTTAAACTTTCTCATATGAAGCTGACATGTAGTAATGTCATCGTCGGGCCCGTGTGCCCTGCCATTAATATAGAGAGAGCACATGCCGCAAATTCCCTCCCTGCAATCGTGGTCGAATGCAACCGGCTGCTCCGAGTTCCTTATAAGCTTGTCGTTAAGGATGTCTAACATCTCAAGGAAAGATGTGTCAGGTGATATATCTTCGATGGAATACTCTTTAAATGCGCCTTTTGCAACCGGACTCTCCTGCCGCCATATTTTCAATTTAAAATTCATACTGCCTCTTTGGTTACTCTTTATAATTTCTGGTTCCTGTCTCTACAAACTGATAATTCAGCTGCTCTTTATGCATAACCGGCTCTCTGTTATCGCCTTTGTGCTCCCAGCAGCTAACATACATAAAATTCTTATCATCTCTTAATGTCTCTCCCTCTTCTGTCTGCATCTCTTCGCGGAAATGGCCTCCGCAAGACTCCTCTCTTATAAGTGCATCTCTTGCCATCAACTCTCCTATCTCAAGAAAATCTGCGACTCTTAATGCCTTCTCCAGCTCTTGATTAAGTTGATCACTCTTGCCGGGAACAAAAACATTAGCCCAAAACTGCTCTCTGAGAACAACAATCTCTTCAATTGCTCTTTGTAAGCCCTGTTCGTTTCTTGCCATGCCTACATACTCCCACATAATGTGTCCAAGTTTTTTGTGGAAATAATCGACTGTCTCTTTACCCCGGATTGCAAACAGCTTTTCAATCTTTTGTTTAACCTGCTCTTCTGCAATATCAAATGCTTTGCAGGAAGTATCTGTTCTCTTTTCTGTTATCTTTCCGGCCAGATAATCTCCAATGGTGTAGGGGAGTATAAAGTAGCCGTCGGCCAACCCTTGCATAAGTGCGGATGCTCCTAACCGGTTACCGCCATGATCGCTGAAATTTGCCTCTCCTATGCAATATAGTCCGGGTATTGTTGTCTGCAGGTTATAATCTACCCACAGGCCTCCCATTGTATAGTGGATTGCAGGATATATCATCATTGGCTGGGTGTACGGATCGACATCAGTAATCTTTTGGTACATCTGAAAGAGGTTTCCATACCGCTCCTCAATTACATTCCGTCCAAGTTTATTAATTGCATCTCTAAAGTCGAGGAAAACAGCCAATCCCGTTTCATTTACCCCAAAACCGGCATCACATCTCTCTTTGGCAGCCCTTGATGCCACATCTCTTGGTACCAGATTGCCAAATGCAGGATAACGCCTCTCCAAAAAGTAGTCTCTTTCACTATCCGGAATATCTGTCGGCTTAATCTTGTTTTTCCTCAGTTTTTCAACATCCTCTCTTCTCTTTGGAACCCATATTCTTCCATCGTTTCGCAGAGATTCGCTCATTAGTGTAAGCTTCGATTGTTGCTCTCCGTGAACAGGAATGCATGTTGGGTGTATCTGTGTAAAGGAGGGGTTTGAGAAGAGAGCTCCCCTTTTATAACACTGCCATACAGAAGATCCGTTGCTGTTCATTGCATTGGTTGAAAGAAAAAATGCGTTGCCGTAACCACCTGTAGCAATAACAACCGCATGTGCGGCATACCTTTCAATTTGTCCGTTCAACAGATTCCTTACAATTATACCTTTTGCCTCTCCGTTAATCACAACCAAATCCAGCATCTCTCTTCTGGTAAAAGATTTAACCTTTCCAAGATTTATCTGACGGTTAAGTGCACCGTAGGCCCCCAGTAAAAGCTGTTGACCGGTTTGTCCTCTGGCATAAAAAGTACGGCTAACCTGCGAACCTCCAAAAGAACGGTTATCGAGTAGTCCGCCGTACTCTCTGGCAAATGGAACTCCCTGAGCTACACAAAGATCTATTATTGGATTACTAACCTCTGCAAGGCGATAAACATTTGCTTCGCGACTTCTGTAATCTCCACCCTTTATAGTATCATAGAAAAGACGGTAAACAGAGTCATTGTCATTTGGGTAATTCTTTGCTGCATTAATACCTCCCTGAGCAGCTATTGAGTGTGCTCTGCGGGGTGAGTCGCTTATGCAAAAAATTTTGACATTATAACCAAGCTCTCCCAGTGCTGCTGCGGCAGATGCACCGCCTAACCCTGTACCCACAACTATTATGTCTAGCTTTAATTTATTTGCAGGACTTACTACTTTTATCTGAGATTTGTGCTTTGTCCATTTCTCAGACAAAGCCCCCTCAGGTACCTTAGAATTAAGTAATTCGGACATTTTATATACCTGTTTCAAGTGCATAAAATTATGTATTAAATGTAACAATAGCAAGGCGGCCTGTGCTTACGCCGCTTTTTTATATCTTTACGGGCATAACCATTTTACATAAGCAAATTATGATGAACAGATTTTTTACTATTGTTATTGCCGTTATTATATCTGCATCTCTTTGTGCACAGATAACAGTTATACCTAAACCAAACAAGATTGAGGCGGCAGAAGGATTTTTTACAATTAACAACAAAACCGCAATTTATACCAATGAGAAAAGCAATAAAAATGCCGGATATCTCAAAGGTTATCTAATGCCTGTCACCGGTTACAGTTTGCCAGTTATTAAAAACACTCCTGAATCGAATTTTATTATAATTGAGATTGGAATTAAGCAGGAAATACCATCTGAAGGATATCTTCTTGAAGTTAATAAAGACGGAGTTAAGATAGAGAGTAAAGATGAGGCAGGTGCATTTTACGGTATCCAGACTCTGTTACAGCTTCTGCCTCCTGTGGTCTATTCGGGCAAGAGTACTGGTTTTGAAGAGTGGAACATTCCCTTCGTAAAGATTGAGGATAGCCCAAGATTTGAATATCGAGGCATGATGCTGGATGTGTCAAGGACCTTCTTCGATGCAGAGTGTGTTAAAAGATATATTGACCACCTCTCTCACCACAAAATAAATAAATTCCACTGGCACCTTACCGATGATAACGGATGGAGGATAGAGATAAAGAAATACCCCAAACTGACAGAGTTGGGTGCATGGAGAGGCCCCGGTGAAGTTCTCAAAGCTGCTTTTGGTTCTGGTAATCAGAGATACGGAGGTTATTATACTCAACAACAGATAAGGGAGATTGTCAAATATGCTGCAGACAGACATATAGAGATAATTCCCGAGATTGATCTTCCCGGTCACAGCAAAGCAGTAACTGCAACCTATCCCCATGTTGGTTGTGACGGATCTGCCGATGAGCTTAGTGTTCAGGGAGAGGATCAGAATGTTTGGTGCGTTGGCAAAGAGGAGAATTTTAAAATGTTGGAGGACATTATTAAAGAACTTGTTAAACTATTTCCTTCGAAACACATACATATTGGAGGCGATGAGGTAAATTATGCTCAATGGGCAGGATGCAGCCACTGCAATAACCTGATGAAAAGAGAGGGGATGGAGGGTCACGATCAATTGCTCAACTACTTTGTAAGACGCATGGAGAGTATCATTGAAAAACATGGTAAACATATGTCGGGATGGGATGAAATACTTGACGGAGGCAAGCTTAATCCCAACAGCAGGGTGTATGCATGGAGAAGTGTAGCAAAGGGTATTGAGTCTGTCAGCAAAGGACAGCCAACCATAATGATGCCGGGAGAGTACTGCTACTTCGATATGAAACAATCTCCGCAGGAGAGAGGTCATAACTGGGCAGGAATTGTAACTCTGGAAAAAACCTATTCTCTCGACCCTGTGGCAACTGCTAATTTAACAGAAGAGCAGTCGAAGCTTATTGTAGGTGTTCAAAGCGCACTTTGGACCGAACTTTTAGGATGGCCTCCAAGGTTTATGGATTATCAGACATACCCCCGTCTTGCCGCTCTTGCCGAAGTTGGCTGGACTTTACCTCAAAACAAAGTGTGGAAAGAGTTTTACAACAGAGTAACTTCTTCTCATTTCGAAAGGATGTACCAGATGGGTATTGCTTTCAGAGTTCCTCCGCCCGAGGTGATATATGAAAACGGAGCCGTTAAAGCTACGCTACCGTATAGCTGGGCAGTTGTAAGATATACCACAGACGAGAGCGAACCTACACCTCTATCTCCGGTTTACCGCGGTGAGATAATAACAGACAAACCTGTTGAGTTCCGGTTTGCTACATTCTACAAAGACGAACTTAAGAGCATAACCGTAAAACCATCAAATGTGGAGTATCAGTATCAAAAACCTGAAACCACAATTGAAACATCCATTAAGGAGAACAGCAGATTCCCGGTCAAGAACCTTACAGACTATAATTTCAATACATATTTCCGCAGTGCAGGCAGGATAATGGAGGGAGACTACCTTACATATATCTTTACAACTCCTGTAAAAGCCAGGCGTATTACTGTAGAGACAGGAATACCAAACATCTCATTTTACGGTGTAACCGATGGTTATGTTGAGTACAGTTACGATGGCGAAAAGTACATTAAAGCCAATCCTCTTATAAGAGGAGCCGTAGTTATACTGCCTGAAAAACCTGTTAAATCTGTAAGAATAACAGCAACTGCGCCAAACGACGGACACATTTTGTCTCTTCAGGACCTTAAGATAGAGTAGAAGATACTATCTGTAAGATGTATTAACCCACAGGGAGGAGTAGGCACCTTTAATTATTTCGTCTGCCTCCCTGTTTGCATTTTGCAGCTCTTTAACATTAATTCCCTCCAACCTCCACTTTTCAATCAGGTTGCTGTAAATGCTCTTTATGTGTCTCTCCAGCGGAGCAAGCTCCTGCATATAACCGGTTCCCTGACTGTTGTATATCAGATTGAAGTTCATATATCTCGATCCGCTTCCTCTTTTTAAAGAAAAGGTCTTGTATTTGAGAGCTAATGCCATATCGCAAGCTATTGCGTTATCGGAATCCGTCCTCTTTACCACAACCGACGGAAGATTCTCTGCACCTTTAACCCACAAAGGTACAGCCACTCCGGCAGGAGGATATCCCAAAACAGTCCACATGATTGTCATCTGCGGATCCTCTCCCTTCTTCACTCCCTGTATTACCACAGACGAAGTTGAAGATCTTCTTGGAATGTAATCCTGGTCAATTACCCATCCAGAATTTCTTTCGGGAGAGTTCTTTGAATCTTTCAGATCTGCCCCCATAAGCGAATGGTAAAAAGAGCGTGACAGCGAATTAAATACCCACTCGGGAGTAATATTGGTCAAAGGAGCTTGTCTTGAGAAGATTTCAAGAGCATTCTGGTATCTGATATATCCCATACCCTCATTGAATCTGCCTGTATATGAAAAGTTTGTGTAAATTAAATATCCTTGTGGTGCAATCTTTCGGTCATTGGCATCAAGTTTAACATACCTTGTGTTATTAACTTCGTAATATGCTGCTCCACCCATTGCATCAATAACCCCAAAATTTGCCTCAACTCTCATAGGTCTCGACAAAGTATCCAAAAAGTTTTCGAAATCCTCAAGAGTTTTACATATCTCCAAAGCTCGGTACATAACAACACCCTCCATGTCCATATCCTTAACATCGTCCTCTTTTAAATTATAAGAGGCTGTATTCATAATTGAGAAACCGGTACTGTTTGTTCCGGCCCATACCACACCTCCTTTATCGGGACTGTTTACAAGGCCAATCATATTATATTTTTCACCTTTGAAAAACTCCACTCTGTTGTTGTCCTGGCCGGTATCTCTGTGCTTCCACAGAAGCGGCCTTCCGTCTGCGGTTACTTTTCCTGTAATTATTGCCGAAGTGCAAGCTAAAACTTCTCTGCTCAAAAACAGAGTTGTTAAAACAGTCAGAAATAAAACAAAACCTCTTTTCATCATTGTAATTTATTACTTTTTTTGTTAATCCTTAAACAGAGAGGGAACTCCGTTACTCTCTTTAAATAACCCCAAATGTTTATATGCCAGATCGGTTGCCTCCCGTCCTCTTGGTGTTCTGTGAATAAAACCCTCTTTTATGAGAAACGGCTCATAAACCTCTTCAATGGTGCCGGTGTCCTCACTCACTGCTGTGGCAATGGTACCAACACCAACAGGACCTCCCTTGAACTTATTTATTATTGTAGAGAGTATTTTATTATCCATAGAATCAAGCCCTCTCTTATCGATATTAAGCGCATCCAGAGCAAACAAGGTTATTTGGGAATCAATAACACCGCTTCCCTTTACCTGAGCAAAGTCTCTTACTCTTCTCAAAAGTGAATTTGCAATTCTTGGTGTACCCCGGCTTCTTCTTGAGATCTCCATTGCTGCCTCCTCATCTATTGGAATATCCAAAATTGAAGCACTTCTTTTAATAATTTTAAACAAAACAGAGGAGTCGTAGTACTCCAGATGAGACTGGATGCCAAACCTTGCTCTTAACGGCGATGTTAAAAGACCGCTGCGTGTTGTAGCTCCAATAAGTGTAAAAGGGTTAAGATTAATCTGGACAGAGCGGGCACCCGGTCCCTTATCAATCATAAGGTCTATCCTGAAATCTTCCATTGCCGAGTACAGGTACTCTTCCACAATAGGGGAGAGCCGGTGAATTTCGTCTATAAAAAGTACATCTCCGCTCTCCAATCCTGTAAGTAAACCTGCCAAATCACCCGGTTTGTCCAGAACCGGGCCGGAAGTAATTTTAAGATCGACATTAAGCTCGTTTGCAACAATATGAGCCAGAGTTGTTTTACCCAAACCCGGAGGACCGTGTAGTAAAACATGGTCCAGTGCCTCTCCTCTCATAAGAGCAGCTTTTACAAAAATCTTAAGGTTTTCAATTATTTTTTCCTGTCCCGAAAACTCCGAAAAATCTCTTGGACGGATCTGAAACTCAAAATCCTTATCTTTATTCTCCTTTTCGTTTCGGGGATCGAAATTTGCCATATTTACCCACAGGTTTAATTATCACAAATATAATTTATTCTTTTATATAACTTTTTGTTTTAATTATAGTTTGTTGATATGTTTATAAATATAATTATCAACACAGAAGTAGTGTTGTTAACATAAGTTAACAACTTGTCAACATAAGGTATATTGTTTATAAACTACTTATAATGAGCTTATAAATTATATTTTAAGAGGTGTTTTAAACAGATGTTAATAACAATTGTAAATATT